>SKSA01000135.1 GCA_007118195.1 Anaerobacillus sp.
ATACAAAAACCACCATGGCGGCATGCCTGCCGCCACCATCTAGAACGAAAAAGGCGGACGATTTCCTTCACTTCGCCGTGACCTTCTGACGAATCTCAGATGCTCGTTCACGAAATCATCCACCTTTTTTTCATCAAAACTTTCATGACCGTCACCATCTTAATGTAAATGCCGGCCAAACTCTCATAACAGTTCATCATCACCTAATATCAAAACCACTAAGATAATACTCCGAAGCGATACTTTCACAACTCAAAACTCAAAACTCTTCACTCAACACTCTTCACTCAAAACTAAACCACATAGCTACATTTTAATCGTCACTATTAGATTTGTCACCTAATAAAATACGAATGGTTGAGTATTGTGCTACTTTTAACCCTGGATCAGGCGATTGAGCTAATACTGTATCCCCTTCTCCACTAACATCCAACCTTAATTCGTAGTACGCTTCATTTATTTCTCTTCTTGTTAATCCTACTAAATCAGGAACTTTCACTAAAGGCTGATCCGTCCAGATTCTTTCTTTTTCAATCTGGTTATCACGCTTTTCTACCCCCATAGCTCTTAAGCTATCACCGATGATTTTTCCGACGATTGGTGCAGCTACAACCCCACCAAATTGTACCGTCTCTTTCGGATTATCAATCGCTACATATATGACAATTTGCGGATCATCTGCAGGAGCAAAGCCGATAAAAGAGACAATATGATTATTTTCCAAATAACGTCCACCTACAGCCTTTTGTGCCGTTCCGGTCTTTCCACCGACACGATAACCATCAACGAACGCCCCTTTACCTGTTCCTTTAGCAACAACGTGCTCTAGGGCGTAACGAACTTGTTCGCTCGTTTCTGCAGAAACCACTCTACGCTTTAACGTTGGTTGCGTTAAATCTAATGTTTCTCCGGTAAGCGGGTCAATCCACTCTTTTGCGATAAATGGTGTATACAAATACCCACCATTTATCGCAGCTGATACGGCGGTCACTTGTTGCAACGGTGTAACCGATACTCCTTGGCCAAAAGCTGTCGTTGCTTGTTCAAGAGGCCCAACTCGGTCGCGACTAAAGAGAATTCCTTTTCCTTCACCTTGTAAGTCAATCCCCGTTTTTTCCCCAAAACCGAAATCGTCTATATAGTCAAAAAGGCGATCCTTTCCTAACCTTTCCCCTAACACGACAAATCCTGGGTTACAAGAATTTTGTACAACTTCTAAAAACGTTTGGTGACCGTGACCACCTTTTTTCCAACAGCGAAGTCTGTGACCTGATACTTCTATGTGACCTGGATCATTAAATGTATCTTTTTCTAAGTCTACTTCACCTTCTTCAAGAGCTGCAGCCAAAGTAATGATTTTAAACGTTGATCCTGGTTCATATTGCATCCAGACCGGTTTATTTTGATTGTACACTTCCGGTGGAACATTCCGGAAATTTTCCGGGTCATAATCTGGCCTGCTTGACATTCCTAAAATTTCCCCAGTATTCGGATTCATCGCAATTGCAATGGCTCCATCTGGCTTATAAATAGCTTCAGCTATATCAAGCTCACGCTCAATGATCGTTTGAACATTCGTATCGATCGTCAACCTTAAATCTAACCCATCAACTGGCGGTGTATATTCATCAGCTAAGTTTGGCATTCTATGACCTTTTGCATCAGAGAAAAATGAAACATACCCTTTTTGGCCACTAAGCCGTTCATCGTAATAAAGTTCAATCCCCGTTAAACCTTGGTTGTCGATCCCTGCAAAACCAAGCACGTGTGACAAGTAGCTTCCAAACGGGTAGTGACGTTTATTATCTTCGGCAATGTACACACCTGGAATGCCTAACGCCCTAACTTCGGCCGCTAACTCATTACTAATTTTTCTTCCTTCAGGATTAATTCGAACAATGGACTCTTTTTTCGTGAGTAACGTATAAACCCTTTGATGGTCCATCCTTAAAACCTTCGCTAATTTTTCAGAATCTTGAGCTGGATTTTGAATTTGCCTTGGGACAATTAACACCGATGGCGCACTTATATTCGTAGCTAATGGCACTCCATTCCGATCTAATATTTCTCCCCTGTTCGCTTCAAACGGAATATTTCTACTCCACGAATCTTCTGCCCGATCGGTTAACTCATTCCCTAACGCAAATTGAACATAGCCTAAGCGTAAAGTAATTACTAAAAAGAATAATAGTCCAAAGGTCAAAACGAAAACTAAGCGTCTTCGTACAGTAACATTAGAAACACGCACGACATAATCCCCCTTATTTAGGTCACATTTGTAGGCTTGTTTGAAATGTATGCTTGTACGAAACGAATTAGACTAACTATCAATCAATTTTAACAACCTTTTCTTCTTCCACATCATCTATACTCTCTTCTTCAATTTCTCTAACATTAGGTAAAGCCAGTTCAATAGCTATATAATCTCCTATATTTATACTACTATTTGAAGGAACACTTTGGTTGATTACGAATCCAGCACCTAGTATATTGGCATTTAAATTTAAAATGTTAGCTAATTTCATCACATCGCGTAGCGACCAGCCTTCTATCGATGGCATATTGTACGAGTTTCCATCTGAACGAATTAGCACTTTTTCCCCTCGTAAAAGCTTCATACCACTACGAGGTATTTGTTCCTCTACTTTACTACCTGAGCCAATAACATGAACATCCAACCCAGCTTCGATTAAGCTTGTTTTAATAGTATCAATGTCCATGCCAGTATAATCTTCAAGCGTAAACCCGTCATCGATCATGCTCACATATTCAGCTGTCACTTTAGGCGCTATATTTAAGTATTGTAAGCTATGCTTCATTACCGTCGTAAAAATTTGAGACACAGGTGCCGAACCTTGTTCATAAATAGTAATATTCGGTCGGTCTACAGCTACATATACAATTACCTGCGGGTCAGACTTAGGTGCAACCCCCATAAATGAATATATATATTGTCCGTGACCACTTAAATACCCTGGGCCATCTGGATTTGAGATTTCTGCAGTTCCTGTTTTCCCAGCAATTTCGAACCCTTCTATGTAATAAGGCTTTCCAGTCCCGGCTGGAGATGTGACAACAGATTCCATTAAATCTAGCACTTGTTTAGATGTTTCACTCGAAATCGGATCACCAACAACATTAGGTCCACCATTTTTAACGACTTCGCCTGTATACGGGTTGACAATATGATCAATAATGAACGGTTGCATCATTTTCCCTTCATTTGCGATCGCAGTCATCGCTTGAACTTGTTGAATGGGTGTTATTGCTGACCCTTGACCGAATGCTGTTGTAGCTGCATCTATTAGGTAGGAATCGGCAATTAAACCAGTCGCCTCATTCGGAAGGTCAACCCCCGTTCTTTCACGAAACCCAAATAGATCAATATACTCATAGAAACGGTCAGGTCCTAAATTTTCTAATACGAGCTTAGAAAAAGCAACATTAGAAGATCGTTGGAACCCTTCATCATAAGGGATTTTACCCCACCCTAAACCTTGGTTATGATCACGAATTCGCCTACCTCCTATTTGGTAACTTCCAGATTGGTAAAGTTCATCTCCGTTATAAATCCCTTCTTCAATCGCGGCTGCTAATGTGAATATCTTCATTGTTGACCCTGGTTCAAAACGTGAGGAAACGGAATAGTTCATATAATTTGTTATTTGTTCATAAAAATTCGGATTAAAACTAGGCCGATTACTCATAGCAAGAATTTCTCCTGATTTCGGATCTGCAACAATCGCCATGATCCGTTCAGGCTCATATTGTTCTTCTACTTGTGTCATCACTTGTTCTAGCGCCATTTGAATGTTAGTATCAATCGTTAAATAAACATCATATCCATTTTTAGGTACTTCTACGATTTCCTCTATATTAGGAAGTTTGATTCCTCTTCGATCACTTAAATATTTTATCGAGCCATCTTCTTTAACTAAATACTCATTTAAGCTACTCTCTAAACCCATTCTCGCTATTGACATATCTCGTTCTGTATAACCAATAACGTGCGATGCAAAAGTTTGTTTCGGATAATAACGCCTCGGGTCTTTGCGAAATGTAATTCCCTTTAAACCAAGTTCCTCTATTTCTCTTTTTTTCTCTAAACTTAAATTTTTCGTTCCAGAACCCAACTCTACTTGGAATCGTCCTTCGGCTGAGAGAAGCCGTTGTAAGTCGTCAACATTTCGATCAACAACCGGAGCAAGTTTTTCAGCAGTCAATCGCGGATCTTCTACTTTATTACTACTATTTTCATCTAAGATTGCAACAATTGTGTATGAAGGAATCTCTTCGGCTAGTGAATTACCAAAACGATCATAAATGGTTCCCCTTTTCCCTTCTATCGTAAAGGAGCGCGTCCATCTGTCTTCAGCAAATTGTTGTAGATCTTCTTCGTTTACTGCTTTCACAACTTGGATATAGGCCACTCTACTTGCCAATAAAAAAAACAATAATAAAAAAACAATTAATAATACCACAGCTCTTAAATTCATTTTATTAATATTTAATGTCGCCAAGATTCATCACCTTTAATGCGAAAAACTAGTCCAAAAATCGAACTAGTTTTGCACAACCTTTACATTTTTATCGTTCAATTCCATTCCAAGCTTATCTTTTGCAATTTTTAAAATTCGATCTGGCGCAGAAAGCTCTGTTACTTGTAAGTGTAGTGCCTCATTATCAGTAGTTTGAGCAGCTATTGTTCTTTCAAGAGTATGGATTTCTTTATTAACGATATAGATGGAAGCATATGTAGAAATGATGAAGTATGTAGCAAAAACTACCCCTAAAATAGTTGCAAAATACAAAAAGCGTTCTCCAACTGTGATACGATGCTTACTCGTTTTCTCACTAAGTGTTTTCGTTCGTTGTTGATGCTGTGTATCGCCCGCTATTTTTTTCCTTTCTAATTGGCGTGCAAGATTGCTCATTCATCAAACCTCCTTTTGTTTTTCTGCTATTCGTAATTTGGCAGACCTCGATCGCTTATTAGTACTTACTTCTTGATCAGATGGAATAATTGGTTTTCTTGTAATCAATTTCAACGTAGGTTCATAACCCTCAGGAATAACAGGAATATTACGTGGTAATTCCGGACCTTTACTCGCCTCTTTAAAAATCGTTTTACAAATTCGATCTTCTAAAGAGTGGAAGGTAATGACAGCGATCCGCCCACCAATCTTCGTCATTTTGATCGCTCCATTCAAAGCGTCTTCAAAGGCTTGCAACTCATCATTAACAGCAATTCGAATCGCTTGAAATGTCCGCTTCGCAGGATGTCCACCTGTCCTCCTAGCAGGAGCAGGAATAGCGTCTTTAATAATTTCAACTAACTCCCCTGTTGTTTCAATTCTTTTACTTTCGCGATAAGCTTCAATTTTTCTAGCAATTTGCTTTGAAAAGCGTTCTTCACCGTATTTAGAGATAATTTTCATTAAATCGTGAAATGACCATTCATTTACGATTTCTTCAGCTGTCAGTGTAGATGATTGATCCATCCGCATATCTAATGCAGCATCGTGATGATAACTAAACCCTCGCTCGGCTTCGTCAAGTTGGGGCGATGAAACCCCAAGATCAAATAACACACCGTCTACAGCGGTAATCCCTCGATCTGTTAATTCTTCTTTTAAATAACGAAAATTACTTTTAATAATCGTAAACTGACCATCATACTGCTTTAATTTTTCACGAGCATGCCGGATCGCTGTATCATCTTGATCAAAAGCAAACAAATGCCCAGAACTCGATAATTGCGACAGAACAAGTTCAGAATGCCCTGCTCCACCAAGAGTACAATCAACATAAATGCCATCTTTTTTAATGTTTAACCCTGCTACCGATTCTTCTTTTAATACTGTAATATGATCGAACATAATAAACACCTCTTATTCAAACTCCTAATCTGTACTTCTATGTTGCAACAAACGAGAGCCGTTTATCCTAACAACCATGGAAATTAGCTAACCAGATTTTAAAGATCAAAATCTACAATACCTTCAGCAATTTCACTAAATGACTCTTCCGATTCGGCAAAATACTCCTCCCACGTTGATTTACTCCATACTTCAACACGGTTGGAAACGCCAATAACTATACATTCCTTTTCTAACCCCGCATATTGACGTAGCGGTGAAGAAATATTTACTCTACCTTGTTTATCTAACTCACATTCTGTTGCCCCAGAAAAGAAAAAGCGTGTAAATGCTCTAGCATCTTTTTTTGTAAAAGGTAGAGCTTTTAATTTTTGTTCTAATTGCTTCCATTCACTTTCTGGATAAACGAATAAGCATTGATCTAACCCCCGGGTAATAACGAAGTTGGAGCCTAACTCTTCACGGAATTTCGCAGGAATGATCATTCTTCCCTTTTCATCGATTGTATGATGATATTCCCCCATAAACATGTGAAGCTCCCCCTCCCCCCACTTTCTACCTCTAAAATACCACATCCCCCCACTTTCTACCACTTTAATTTTTAATATTCTTTCAAACAAATAAAAACCCTGCTTTTATCACAAGGTTTTCATTCGTCAATTTTTTTTATTAGGTTCTTTTTACTATTTTTTTGTCATTTTAAAAAGATTAATTTATGTTTATCATTGATCCATAGTGGCAACTCTAATAGTTTTCCTACGAAATCAAAACCGTACTCATTCACGTATTTAACAATATTTAAGCTACGTTCTTGTAATCCACCATTTGGTAATAGATTTGAATCAATAAAGTCGAATTTTAAAAGCTCATGTTCATATTTTTGTCGAACACTTTTTTCTATTCTACGAGCTAAAAATGTAATTTCTTTTTTTATCATCAACTCATTTTTATGCGCCATGCCTTCTAAACCTTTATCATAAATCGTCACAAGGTCCTTGAGGGGTTGATGAATTTTTTCCACATTACTAAGAACGTCGTGTAGCGTTTCACCAATTTGCTCTTTTTCATCCCAAAAAGATAAACCATTCCGAACAGACGTCGTACCTTCAGTTACAACATCTTGCGCTAATAAATCAAACTCCAAAAGCACCTTTTCAACCTTTGGTTCGATAATGGTTAACGAATGGCGCGGGATAACCGGCGGCAATTTATAGTTAAACAAATGAAAAAGTTCTTTTAAAGTGGCCCAATAAGCGACCTCCCCAGGACCCGCTACAAAAGCTAACACTGGCAAAAGAAACTCTTGCATTAACGGTCTCGTAACAACATTGTTACTGAAAAGATGCGGTTCTTTATCCAAACGTGCTAATAGCTCACTTTCCGAAAAGTTAACTAATCCTTTTTTATCAACAAATGTCCCATCCTTAGATTTTTGTAACAGTAATCTCGTCCCATGAAAATGATAAAACAAATGGGCATTGTTTTCACTGCGCTCAATTGGCTCACCATACCCTTCGTTATTAAGATCGTTCGCTCCCTTTAAAAACAAGTCATTAACACTGTCATTTTTCTTAATGAGTTGTTTAAAAAACGGAACCTCTACCTTCCTTAATTCTGGATCATGAGCATCTAATAATACGATTCCACTATTTTTACATAATTGATGAATAAGAAAGCTAAAAAAATCAGTGTAATTCTCACTTTTTTCAAGCGATTTTTGGATCAACTCATTAAGCTTAACAGTATGTTCTGTTTCCTTATTATCACGAAGCACTTCCGCAATGAATTTTGTTAGTGCTTCTTTATCAATATTGATATTAGAAACAGATTGCTTCAAATCATTTTGTTGCTCTACTTTCCGCTTTAACAATTTTGTAGATTTAACACTATGAATGTGATTAACCTCATCAAAATCGTGATCCTCTCCGGCAATCCAAAAAATTGGAACTACAGGGATACCCAGCTTTTCTTCTTGCTCTTTGGCTAACTGAACGATTGTAATTATTTTATGTATTGTGTAAAGCGGACCGGTTAACACACCAGCTTGTTGACCGCCTACAATAGCTACTGAGCTTGGACTTGATAATTTTTCTATGTTAACGATCGTCTCACTTGAACAATTATATTTTTGATTAAATGCCAGTAGTCGTTCCGTAATAACACCTCTCTGAAAATTACGCGAAAGTAATTCTTTTGATCTTTCTCTGTAATTATCGGGATTGTTATATGAGTAGTCAAAAAAAGTTTCAATTTGTGATGAATTCCCAAAATAATCCACCATTAATTTGGAATTTTTCCTATGTTTCATTTCTACGATCTCCAAACTATGTCCACCTCTCTTTCTGTGTAAAAAATAAATGGTCGGTTGGTTTGCTGAATGTTTTTTCTGATATTTTCATGAAATAGTTAGAGTATAGCATGCGTTTAGGACATTCGCCAACAAAGGTTACTTAAACCTCATGTCATTAAAATTATCCGCACAAATAAACCGTAAATACTTAATAAAAAATAGACCACGAAGAAAAGTAAGAAGTTAAACCGCAAAATCCCTTTCAACAATTTCCCAAAATGAATATCTTGCGAAAGCTTCCAATGGATAAGTGTAAAAATAATCGCAACTAGTAAAACAGTAGTTATAATTAACCAAAAGAATGACTCGCCCCATATTTCCAAAGCAATGTAATAAACAGCAAACATAAATAAAATGGTTGATCCATCTACCGCTAACTTCAAAGCATTTTTCTTATTTTTTGTCCTTTTTACATTTACAATATAAATTAAATAAAAAGCTAAAATTGGTAACGTCACAAACGTTGCCAAAATCGATGCAAATACGTTACTCATATCTTTCCTCCCCTCTTTGTAACTCCATCCCCTTAAGACTATTATATACGAAAAGATTATAGGGCAACGATACTCCCTTCTCTAGCGCTCTCTCAAGAATGAGTCCTGTAATAGCATCCACCTCTGTCTGCCTACCCTCGACAATATCTTTTAGCATAGATGATTGATTTCGTGCCGTATTTTCACAAATTTTAATAATATCCTGCCAGTCCTTTTCGTTACAACTTATAATTGTTGAAATTTCATCAAATAACATTCTCATCATTTGAAAATAATAGCTATTTATTATAAGTGAGCCATTTCTCACTTTTAAAATTGCAGTGAGAGGGTTTATTACTCCGTTTACAACTAACTTCTTTTCCATTATTTCCAACCAATTGTCGTGTATTGACGTAGAAAACCCTACGGTTGTTAACGCATCCCATAAATGACTATACAGTTCAGTTTGCTTTTGGTAACAACCGATCTTAAGTTCACCATCCCCTGTATGACTAACTTCATTAGAAGAACGTTTTAATGCTCCATGTTCAACGATCCCTATAAATATATTTTCTACTTTAGGAATAAGTTTTTCTAAAAGTTTTACATGCGCCATTCCATTTTGCAAAAATACAACAGACTTCATTTTACCACTTAACTTTAAAAAGCTCGGGAATAATTCTTTTAAATGATATTGCTTAACAGCCACAAAAATAATCTCATCATTAAAACGTTCTACTTTTGAAAAGGGAATAGCCTTAACACGATATGTTAAAACAAGCGATTCTTTCGTTAAAGTTAACCCTTCATTATTTAACTTCCTCGCTTGTTCTTTTGTTCTAGTATAAATTTTGACATCAAATCGTAATTCACTTAAATAAGCAGCTAAAAGGAGCCCTATGGACCCTCCACCGACAATTCCGACTTTATTCATTTGACCTCCACCTTAATTTCATTTAAGTCAATGAATTTCATAATTCATTATTCCCGCCACTAAGACCAATATATAGTTGCGTCAAAACCATCCGCAAACTATATATTGCGTGATGTGGTTCATTTGTGGTAATTATGAAATTCACTCAAGTAAATATTAGCATAACTAGTAACTAGAGGTCGAATGGGCATATCCTCATCGTTATTTGGATTCAATAAATTTTTTAATAAATTTAAATTTATAGACAACTATCCAATGTTTTTGTAGTAAAATAAGAGAGACCAAGGTTTTACAAAAAAATTTTCGTTGTGGAGGGGAACATTATGGAAAATTTGGAAATTAAGCGCTTAGTAGTTAATTATAAAACTCTAGAGGAGTTTGAAAATTTCAGGGAATATGGCGCACAAGAATTATCGATGAAAGAAGACTTAAGAGCTAACATCATAGAAGGTGATAGCGAATCTCCTTTTTACGGTATTTACTACGGTAATAAACTTGTGGCTAGGATGAGCTTATATCGAATTGATAAAAAATACGACTTTTACTTTGAACCTAAACAAGATTATTTAGAATTATGGAAACTAGAAGTTTTAGATCCTTATCGTGGCAAAGGCTTAGGAGAAGCGTTAGTAAACTTTGCAAAAAGCTTCAAATTACCTGTTAAAACAAACGCTCGTCAACGTTCAGACGATTTCTGGATTAAAATGGGTTTTAATGGCGTTACATATCAACAGGATAGAGACCGTGGCGAAAACCCATATGTATGGTTCCCAGAAGGCGTTACCGAACAAGAACAATAAGAAAAGCAAAGGGATTGACACTAATAGTGTCAATCCCTTTTTTGATAAGAAATATATAGTGAACAGACATTTACTTTACATACCAGAATGTGAACATATGCTGATATTTTCTTGTATAACTAATTTTTTGCAACAGACATTTGTTTTGCACGATCCATAATATCAATTAATAACTTATAATCTTGCTTCATGACTTCGTAATTTTCTTGGAGATCCAAGAGATCTTTTTTTAAT
The DNA here is from genome assembly GCA_007118195.1 of Anaerobacillus sp. Lineage (GTDB taxonomy): Bacteria > Bacillota > Bacilli > Bacillales > Anaerobacillaceae > Anaerobacillus. The sequence continues at coordinate 10,671 of SKSA01000135.1, forward strand.
TTTTCATTCTCATTAGAAAGATCAGTAAGTTTTTGCTTTAGCTCTCTATTTTCATTTGCCGTATCATCGTTAGACGATAACACCTCTTTTTTAGAGACTAAAAACTTAATGACATCGTCTACACTTAATTGTGACGTGGATATTTCTTTTTTTGCAACTTCTAATTTCGGTTTAACTACTTCTGTAAACTCTTGTGCTATTTCAACGTCACAATCTTTATGTTCTTCAGTAAGCTTCGTTTTCTTTAAATTTTTTCGTTGTTTCTTCGCAATTGCAATCGCAGCTTCATACTTTTTTCGCACACAAGAATTCCACCTAAACCCACAAGCAGCAGCTGTCCTTGAGAGACGTTCCCCAACCTCTTCAAAAGCAGACAATTGGGTACTCCCTTCACGAATATGCCTTAAAACGACTTCAGCTAACACTAAATCTTCATCATTAGTCCAAGCATCTTGACGAACGATAGACATCTAATCCCTCCAATTAAAAATCCTTTTTTACTATCTTTATGCAAATAATAGAAAAGATAGACTCTTTAGATCTATTAAGGAATTATTGCCTTTTTAAAGTTAATTATTCAATAAGCGACTAGGACCTAGATTCACATACTAGATGTGGCCGTTTAAGGATATTATAAAATTATTTATTAATAAAATGAGCGACAGCTTCATGGTGCTCAGGCGTTTCCCATAACGAAGAACAACTATCTATTTCAGCTAACACTCGATGATGTATTTCCTCCTGATCATACTTAGCCAAATAACGTTGTTTATATGCTAAGATCACTCCTAAAGGTGGCTTCGTAAATCGAGCTAACCAACTTTGTAATTGAGCACAATCATATATGTAATCAATGAAACCAACTTCCAAGCCCTTTTTTGCATCAAATACTTCTGCTGTCATCAAAAGTTGTAGTGCTTCTTTACGGTTGATCCTTTCTAGTAAATACGTAGAACCACCCCAGCCTGTTGTAATCCCAAGTTTACCTTGAATAAATCCTAACTTTACATTTTTTGCCGCTATTCGAAAATCACACGCTGTTGCTATTTCACAACCACCACCAACTGCCGTTCCATTCAAATAAGCAATTGTAGGTTTTGAAAAGAAAAAGATCCGCATTAAAACTTTAGCCATTTTACTCAGCATTTTTTCCGCTTCAACTTTTGTATGTATATTGTGAAAAACCGATAAATCCCCTCCAGAGCAAAACGCCTCTGTACCTTCCCCTGTAACAACTAAAACTTTGATGTCATTTCGTAAGTCGACTATATTTAATTTTTCGTCTACAAGATCCATGACGTCATAGTCAATTGCATTTCGTTTTTCAGGCCGGTGTATCGTCAGCCAGGCCACTTCATTTTTAAATTCCAATAACACTTTGTCCATTATCTTCGCCCCCTATTTATCTAATTATTCTTAATTATAGTATAACTTGTTCATATAAAATAAAAAACAGGAAGATAACTCTTCCTGTTTTTCATAGGCGATTTCCACCTTCATTATTTACTTACTACTTCGTTACCTTTATAAGACCCACATTCTTTACAAACACGGTGAGCAAGCTTTAATTCTCCGCATTCTGGGCATTTTACCATTCCTGGTACCTCTAACTTAAAGTGCGTACGACGTTTATTTTTACGAGTTTTTGACGTTCTACGAAAAGGTACTGCCATGATTCCCACCTCCTTAAACTTGTAATAAAATATGTTAAAATGAAGGCCGGAATTGCCGGATACTTCTATTTTTAAACACATTACTTGTCATCAAAGAACTTTGCTAAATCAGCCAGACGAGGGTCTATTCGTTCTTTTTTGTTTTCTTCTGTCAACAGTTCCCAATCATTACCTGATGGTGGTGCTTCTCCTTCTAACCCCTCACTAAAAATTTGTAAAGGAATTTCTAAAAGGATTGCCTGTTTAATATAAGGGAGTAAATCTAAAGTATCATTTTCAATATCATGTACGTCATCATCTCCATCAAACCCTATCCAATCATGAAACTTAAAAGTTTCTGACGTTTCAGTCTGAAAAGAAAGCTTAACATCTGCAAGTGTCCTAGAGCAAGGTAACACCATATCCCCACTTATTTTTAATAAAAAAGTGACAGAATGGTTTGAAAAAGTTGCTTCACCCATCACATGCACTAACGATACATCTCGAATCTCACGGTCCATTTCTTTTAAATCACTAACATCAACCATTTCATCGATTTTTATTCCCTTAGTTTTTAACGCATTTAGTTGCTGAACGGTCCATTTCATTATTTTCACCTCAAGACAACAAAGGTAATTATAGCCTTCGAAAAGTATTTTGTCAACCTTTCTTCTTTACAGTACTTCTCTTTATTTATGACTTAATTTCACTTTATTTATACTAAACCATTATAATAAATTTCCATTCCCATTTAATACGGCAAATGACATTGTAACATATAAGAGTGGTGTTTATAAATAATTTTTTAAAGATTAAATTAGACTTTGTATTATAAAATTTTGTATACTTTTCAGTAAACAGTGTTTTAAAGGAGTTATTTATATGAACATTACTGGTATCGTTGTTGAGTATAATCCATTTCATAATGGGCATGCCCTTCATGTCCAACAATCTAAAACAAAAACAAACGCAGATATTGTTGTTGCCGTAATGAGCGGGAATTTTTTACAAAGAGGCGAGCCCGCAATAGTATCAAAGTGGTCTCGCACAAAAATGGCACTATCCGCAGGTGTCGATATTGTGATCGAACTTCCGTATGTTTTCGCTACCCAACATGCAGAAGTTTTTGCCCAAGGGGCTATCTCGATACTTAATCAAATTGGCGCTAAATCAATATGTTTTGGTAGTGAATCCGGGGATATCACCGAATTTATTACGCTTTATAATTTTATAAAAAAACATGAAACTACATATAATTTATACATTCAAGAATCATTAAAAAAAGGCTACAGCTACCCGAAAGCTTTAGCTTCAGCCTTTAAAAAACTAGATCAGCAAAATGAAATATTAGACTTATCCCTTCCTAATAATATATTAGGTTATCATTATGTAAAAGCAATTTTTGAACAAGGGGCACAAATAAACCCTTTTACCATTAAACGAACCAAAGCACAGTACCACGACCAAGAAATTCCTGCACACTCTATTGCAAGTGCAACTAGCATAAGAGAAACTTTAATTAAACAAAAGAAAGACTTAAAAACGATAGAGCACGTAGTACCGGAAACGACCTTCAATGAACTTTCAAATTACACCAATGCCTACGATAGCTTTCAACATTGGGAACGTTTATATCCATATTTGAAGTATAAAGTATTAACTACCAAACAACAGCACCTTAAAGATATTTACGAAGCCGAAGAAGGGCTTGAAAATCGTATTACACACTTAATCAAAGATACGACAAGTTTTCAGCAGTTAATGGAACGATTAAAAACAAAACGTTATACGTGGACAAGACTTCAACGATTTTGCTTACATACTCTTACGAATACGACAAAAGAAGAGATGAGCATTCGTAAAGATCAGTGTCCATATATTCGCATTTTGGGAATGAATAAAACCGGACGGCAGTACATTAGTAACCGCAAAAAGAAACTAGAGGTTCCGTTAATCTCAACGATTTCAAAACTAGATCATCCGTTTATCCATACAGAATCTAGAGCTACCTCTTGTTATTCCTTAGGGTATCCTAGCTCAGTACAAAAAAAATTAATACAAGAAGAGTATGCCCATCCACCGATTATTATTGAGTTTTGAGTTTTGAGTTTTTTACGTAACGCTTCGAAGCATGGCTAAAACAACTCATAACTCTTCACTCAAAACTCAACTATTATTTCGGGTCTAGATTTTCTAAAAATTCAAGCGCTTCTCCAAATGTATCAACAGGAACAATCTCCATCTTCGCGTTAATAGCTTTTGCAGTTTCAACAGCTTCAACGTAATTGGAGGTCTCTGAGTCAAATTCATTCGGTGCCAAAAAGAAATGTGCCCCAGCACGTTCAGCTGCAATTACTTTCTGTTTTACCCCACCGATTCTTCCAACTTCTCCATCCTCATTGATCGAACCTGTCCCAGCAATATGAAAGCCTTTTGTAATGTCATCTTCGTTTAGCTGGTTAAAAATTTCGAGGCTGAACATCAAGCCCGCAGAAGGGCCACCAATTTTATTTGTATCAATTTTAACGTTGGGGTGCACTTTTAATTCCCTCTTTGTAACCGGACTTGTAATACCTATACCGATTCGCTCTCCTGTATCATCAATTTCTTCAGGAAAAGAAGTGACAAATAATTCAACATCTTTTTGAACATCATCACGAAGGACGGAAAGCAAAACATCATCATCCTTCTGTTTTTCAGCAAGTTGCGCTAACAAGTCATCAACGGTTTTTACGGTCGTCCCATCAACAGCTACAATCAAGTCCCCTAGTTGTAACTGCTCGAAAGCCGGCATTTCTTCTATCGTTCCTGTCACAATAACACCATGGTTTTTATAGTAAGCTTCCTTACCAGCTTTATTATACGCAACAATAGTTGCAATATCTTGAGATGAGTTCATCATCATAAGTTGCCTATGATGATATTCTTGATCAGTTTCGCCACTGCGTCGAATAAATTCTTCATGAATCAGCTCTCTAGCGTCACTCATATGCGCCCATACATAGGTGATAACATTCGCCTTCCCCATCCTTACAGTAGTCAGCATAAACGTGCCCTCGTCTTCAAATGCACCTTCTACTTCAATCACCGTATGTAAAATTTTCGCATCACCTGGCTTTGTAAAGTAATAAGGGAATTGATAAAAGTTAATAAATAATAGTAAAACAATAATAACCACCCACCTCTTTTTAAATGGTGGCTTTTGTTTAATAATGGACATCTTACTTCTCCCTCCATCTATCTAACAGGTGTTGAATTTCTGGCAATTTATTTCGCGCTGCCTCTTCACCGTGCTGAATGATCATATCAACATTTTTAAACGCAGTGGAACTATATTGATTAATCATTGGTTTTATCATAACATCGGTCTCTATTTCTCGAAAGCGAATCATTTCACGTTCCATTATATCCATACTTTGCATGATTACATCAAAAATAGAGGTTATTTTTGGCTCTACTTCAAAAAACGATACATCAACGGCAATAATTATGTCCGCATTTAATTTTTTAACCTCTGTTACTGGAACGCGGTCAATTACTGCTCCATCAACTAAAAGCTTTCCCCCATTTTTTTCTGGAACAAATATCCCCGGAATTGAAATACTCGCCCTAACCGCAGAGGCTATATCCCCCTTGCGAAAAACAACTTTTTCACCTTTTAACAAATCCGTAGCCACTATCGATAAATCCACCTTTAAATCTTCAATATTTTGACCCTTTGTTAGCATTCTAATTAGCTGTTTTATTTTCTCTCCTGAGATTAAACCCATTTTTGGGACCGTAAAATCTAAAAAATATTTCCTTTGAAAATGTAAAGCCATTTTTGCCATTTGGCCAGGAGTATAGTCACAACCATAAAACGCACCAACAAGAGCTCCCATACTACTTCCAGCAATACAATGTATCGGTATATTCGCTTCCTCTAGCACTTTTATGACACCAATATGAGCAAAGCCCCTCGCGCCACCAGACCCTAGTGCTAAACCAATCTTTGGCTTTGTCATAACTTTTTCCTCCAATCTATTCCTAGATAAACTACGTTAATGAATTTCACAATTCATTATTCTCGTCATTAAGTATCTATATGTAGTTGCGTAAAACCGTTCGCAACTACATATAGTTTGATATGACTTGATTTAGGTTATTATGAAATTCACTCACGTAACATCTTCTTAAAATCATATGGTCTAAATTACTCTTGTATACGTATATTGAATAATAGGACATGTTTGATTGTACAACTATTCAAGGGAGGCTAGGCCATTGAACGCCTCAAAGCTAAAAACAATTACCCTCGCCATGAGCGCTACCATTTTAGCTCTTTCCTTAATGGTTTTTCCAAAGGAATCCTTTGAAGCGTCTATGCGCGGGCTTACGATGTGGTGGGAAGTCGTTTTCCCGTCACTTTTACCATTTTTTATTGTTTCAGAGTTTTTGATCGGGTTTGGGGTAGTCTCTTTCCTCGGAAGTCTATTAGAACCACTAATGCGCCCTCTTTTTCGTGTACCAGGAGTCGGTGGCTTTGTTTGGGCAATGGGGCTAGCTTCAGGGTACCCCGCTGGTGCAAAACTTACAGCAAGACTTCGACAGGAAAACAAACTAACTAAATTCGAAGCGGAAAGACTTGTTTCATTTACCAATTCATCAAACCCTTTATTTATTTTCGGCGCAATTGCCGTCGGTTTTTTTCATAATCCAGCTTTAGGAATTGTATTAGCGTTATCTCACTATTTAGGTAATTTTTGTGTAGGTTTATTAATGAGATTTCACGGTTGTACGAAAGAAAAAAAACCAACAAAAGATAAAAATAATCAACTTTCAATCAGAGCGGCACTTCACTTACTTCACCAAGAACGTCTAAAAGACGGAAGACCTATCGGTAAAATTTTAGGTGATGCCGTTCAATCTTCAGTGAATACACTTTTAATGATTGGCGGATTTATTATTTTATTTTCTGTCCTTAATCGTTTACTCTCTTTGTTAGACATAACAACGTTCTTATCTTTATTTATTACAATTGTTTTCGCTTTTCTTCAACTTCCTAATGAATTAAGTTTACCGTTTATATCCGGATTGTTCGAAATCACGCTAGGTAGTCAAATGGCTAGCCAAACAAGTTCAGCAACGCTATTCCAACAAGTAATAGTAACTAGTTTCATCTTGGCTTTTAGTGGCTTTTCAGTGCAAGCACAAGTTGCGAGCATTTTAGCAGAGACGGATATACGCTTTAAACCTTTTTTTATCGCAAGATTTTTCCATGGTACATTCGCTGCATTTTTCACAGTTATTTTTTGGAAACCTTTATACGTAAATCAACAAATGTTAGAAAAAGGCAGTAATACAATCCCTGTTTTTTTACAAAATGATACTTACTCTTTATTTTATAAAGGTTGGGATAGCGTTCTTCAATATGGATCAATATTTACTTTAATATTCTTAATGATTTATGTAGTATTGACCTTCAAAAAAATTCCAAGGGTTTAATTGTATTAGACTTATTTCAATTTGGCTGTTTTCAAAGGTTTTTGTTACTTTTTGGACCTATTAAAAATAAATGAGCTTATAGAGACAAATTCATTAGTTTTATCTCTATGCTCATTTATTTTCAAAAGCTTTACTAAAAAAGCCCAATATTTGCTTGTTCAAACATTTTCATATGTAGAAATCTGTTAAGGTGACAACTTTTTTTAGTTCATCACTTTAAATTATGTTACAGAAGAATATTTTTCTTTTAACGCCTTTTCAACAATATTTGGTACTAAATCAGCCACAGGCGCATGGTATTTAGCTATTTCCTTTACAATGCTAGAACTTAAATAGGAATATTTGTTATTAGTCATCATAAAAAATGTCTCTACATTTTCATCAAGTTTTCTATTTATCGAGGCCATCTGCATTTCATATTCAAAATCTGAAACAGCTCTTAGCCCTTTAATAATAGCACTCGCTTCTTTTTCTTTAACATAATCGATTAAAAGACCATCAAAAGAATCAATTTCTACATTTGGCAAGTCTTTTGTCACTTCTTTTAATAATTGAACCCTTTCTTCTACTGTAAATAAAGGCTGTTTACTACGATTGTTTAATACAGCAACAATTACTTTATCAAATACCTTCGCCCCTCTAGTTACAATATCTAAATGCCCTAAAGTAACAGGATCAAAACTACCTGGACATACTGCAATACTAGCCATGATATAGTCCCTCCTTTTTTTATGTTAGTTTTGAATTTTGAGTTTTGAGTTTGTTTAGTATAGCTTCGTAGCTAAACCCTAGTAACTCATAACTCTTAACTATTTTTATAAATTGAAATAGCGGTATCTCCATATTTCTCTTGTCTATAACAAGTTAAACTACCAATCATTTGATTTAATTGCACAGAAGCATCATGCTCTGTAACAATAACCCCTTGTTTAGATAAGAGTTCATTTTCACTTATAAATACTAACTCATCCTCAAGGCGTTGCTTCGCATACGGTGGATCAAGAAAAATGACATCGAACTTCATTTCTCGTTTTGATACTGCCTTTAGAGCTCTCTTGGCATCATTACGATAAACCTCTGCTCTTTCTTCAAATTGACAACTTTTTAAATTTTGCTGTACAATTTCAATTGCTTTATAGCTCTGGTCAACAAAAATCACTTGATTTATTCCACGACTTAATGCTTCAATACCAAGCCCTCCACTGCCAGCATAAAGGTCGAGCACTTGTCCACCTTCAAAAAAAGGACCAATAATATTAAAGATAGACTCTTTCACTTTGTCTGTCGTAGGTCTAGTCCCTACTCCAGGAACCGCTTTCAAAGGTCTCCCTTTACATGAACCAGATATCACTCTCATACATTTCACTCACCTTATTTTCTTTACATTTGCCAATATCTTTTCCAATCCTACCATAAAAAATAAAAAATCTTAACATATTATTAATAAATCTTTAAAATTAATCGAAAATTGCAAATAAAACAGATGACGTATATATCATTTTTCATTGGCCATAATAAAATTAGCAACATGAATATTCATGTTGCTGACAACCGCGGAGAAGGCTTACGTTTCCCCATAAGTTCTTCCTCCGGTTTCTCCTCTCCCATAGCCTTGAGCAAAAACAAACACTTATCGGTATTTGTTTTTGACATTAGGCACCTCGTAGGTTAGCCTACGAGGATTTTTTTATGAGAAAAGCG
>SKSA01000115.1 GCA_007118195.1 Anaerobacillus sp.
GGCTGTCCAAAAACAAAGTGTCAGACACCGTTAGGCACCAAATATAGACGGATAATAAATTTATACGTCCATATTTAGTAAGTTCTACATGGTGTCAGACACTTATGGGACAGTCCCTTTTAAGTGTTATATAATGCATTGAAGCAAAGCCTCATAGTAATTCTACATTATAAAATGTTCATTATAATTTAACAGTTTTTGTTAAACACTAGACTTAGCTTTAATGTAAATGGGGTGAGGTGTTTGGATAGGGTACCGATAAATTGGCTTATTAGTTTTTTGACTCTTCTCGTAATACTCTTATGTAGCTATTTACTTTTGCTACTTTCACCTTTTTGGCAACCTATATTAACAACGATTTATAGGATATCTATTCCTTTTATCATAGCTGGTGTTATAACGTATTTATTACATCCAATTGTTGAACAAATGAAAAATATGGGTGTTTCAAGGCCTATTTCAATTTCATTTATATACTTTGTTTTTACTTTGTTGTTAGTGTATTTATTTATGAAGGGTACCCCTTATATTGTGGAGGAAATAAAAGACTTAATTGATAATATTCCAAATTTTATTAACATCTATCGGGAGTTAGTTAGTGATTTTTACAAGCAAACATCAATGATGCCAGAAGGCTTTCGAATAAGAGCTGAAGGATGGCTAACAGATTTAGAAGCTGTTGCAGCAGAAGGTCTTGCTGATACAGTTTCAAACCTACCAGGACTCGTTGATTATTTCTTAATGGCCATCATAGTTCCATTTCTCGTATTTTATTTACTAAAAGACTATAATATGATTGAAAAAACTGCTTGGTATTTGACTCCAAGGAAATGGCGAGGATCTGGCAGACAGTTGTTAAAAAATATTAATATTTCACTTGGGAATTATATAAGAGGACAACTACTAGTTTGTTTAGCCGTCGCCATCATCGCATCGGTTGGTTTGTTGCTAATTGGGATGCCCTATGCTGTTATTTTAGGAATATTTATTGGTATTATGAATATCATTCCTTACTTCGGTCCAGTTTTTGGGGCATTTCCAATTGCAATTATTGCTTTTACAGAATCGCTACAATTAGTTTTTTTAGGATTATTAGTGAACTTTGCTATTCAGTTTATTGAAGGTAATATTTTATCTCCGTTAATTGTTGGAAAAAGTATACATATGCATCCAATTCTAGTAATGTTTGCGCTAATTGCAGGCGCTGAAGTTGGCGGTGCGATTGGATTAATTATAGCTGTACCCATATTAGCAGTGGTAAAAGTGGTAGTAATGCATATTCGTAAGTCAATTCAAAAAAAACACGAGGAGAGTTCCCATTTCTAAACAGTTCATATAGGCAGGCGCTTTTGTTTTTCATTGTCTAGCTACAGCGCCTAGGTCCTCGAAAACTTCATCTTTCACCCAAAAGGCAAAGAACGCCTTATGGTTGAAAGCCTCGAGTTTTTTTCGGACCTGACCAAGGCGCTTTCGCTTTTCTTGTTGACAAAGGTTTTTCTCGTATCTATAATGACTTTTATAGAGGATGTTCAAAAAAGTCCGGTAAAAGTAGCTGTTGAAAATCTACGTCAATTGCTTTTTTGCTCTTCACGTATTAAGTAACTATATATTAAGAACTTGATGAAGGAACTTATTTGTTAAAGACCACTATATTAAGGGTGACCCCTTAAAGCAGAGAGGAATTTCCGTGGCTGAAAGAAATTCTTAGTGAAGGTTAACAAATTGCTACTCCTGAAAGCAGGCTAAAACCTGCCGGCTAAAACCGTTATTATTTTTTTTAAGGTGATGAACGCTAGAAATTTGTTCATAACTAGGGTGGTACCGCGTGAGTTCAGCTCTCGTCCCTGTTTGGGATGGGGGCTTTTTATATTTCAGTTATGAGTTTTGAATTTTGAGTTAAGAGTTGTTGCAGTAGAGCTACGATACTTCATCAGTCTATATCTTCGAAGCGACACTTAAAAGAACTCAAAACTCAAAACTCAACACTCAAAATTCAAAACTTACTAGATAAAGGGAGGAAAATATAATGAAGCGATTAACTTCGGTTGAAGTTAGACAAATGTTTTTAGATTTTTTTAAAGAGAAAGGACATGCTGTTGAACCTAGTGCATCATTAGTTCCGCATGAGGATCCATCATTATTATGGATTAATAGTGGGGTTGCAACGTTAAAAAAATATTTTGATGGACGTGTAATTCCGGAAAACCCAAGAATAACTAATGCTCAAAAATCGATCCGTACGAATGATATTGAAAATGTAGGTAAGACAGCTCGTCATCATACTTTTTTTGAAATGCTAGGAAATTTTTCAATTGGTGATTACTTTAAAAAAGAATCAATTGATTGGGCATGGGAGTTTTTAACGAGTGAACAATGGATTGGCTTTGACCCTGAAAAACTTTCTGTCACGATTCATCCAGAAGATCATGAGGCTTTTGAAATTTGGAAAAATGAAATCGGTATTCCTGAAGAGCGAATTATTCGCTTGGAGGGTAACTTCTGGGATATAGGAGAAGGTCCAAGTGGTCCGAATACGGAAATATTTTATGACCGTGGTGAAAAGTATGGCCATGATGAAAATGATCCTGAACTTTATCCTGGTGGAGAAAATGAGCGCTACTTAGAAGTTTGGAACTTAGTGTTCTCTCAGTTTAATCATAATCCAGACGGGACGTATACACCTCTTCCTAAAAAGAACATTGATACAGGGATGGGCTTAGAAAGAATCGTATCTGTCGTTCAAGACGTGCCAACAAACTTTGATACCGACTTATTTATACCGATTATTAAATCAACAGAACAAATTGCAGGTGTTACATATGGAAACGATACAGAAACAGATGTTTCTTTTAAAGTAATCGCCGATCACGTCCGTACGGTTGCTTTTGCGATCGCTGATGGTGCATTACCTTCTAACGAAGGTAGAGGCTATGTGTTGAGACGTTTACTTCGTAGGGCCGTTCGCTACGCTAAATTAATTAACATTCACCGACCGTTTATGTATGAGTTAGTGCCAGTTGTCGGTGAAATTATGGTTGACTTCTACCCAGAAGTAAAAGATAAAACGGAATTTGTACAAAAGGTGATCAAAAATGAAGAAGAACGTTTCCATGAAACGTTAAATGAAGGATTATCGATTTTATCAAAAGTGATCGAGCAAGCGAAAGAGGCAAATAAAGAAATGATTTCTGGAGAAGATGTTTTCAGACTTTATGACACGTACGGTTTCCCAGTTGATTTAACGGAAGAGTACGTTTTAGAATCAGGACTTTCTATTGATCGTGACGGTTTTGAAACAGAAATGGAAAAGCAAAGAGATCGTGCTCGAGCTGCTCGGCAAACTAGTGATTCAATGCAAACTCAAGATAGTATTTTAGGGGACCTCAAGGTTGCAAGTGAGTTCATCGGTTATGACAATCTTTCAACATTCTCATTGATTGAAGTGATCATAAAAGATAAAGATTTAGTAAATGAAGCAACAAAAGGTGATGTAGTTAAAATCATCGTTGATCAAACACCATTTTATGCTGAAAGTGGTGGACAGGTTGCTGATAAAGGTTCAATGAAGGCTGAGGGAGTAGTCTTGATTGTAGAAGATGTGCAAAAAGCACCGAATGGACAAAACCTTCATACAGCTCGTGTAGTTGAAGGTACGTTAACGAAAGGAATGACGGTTACATCAACTGTAGAGGAAACAGACCGAATTGGTATTGTTAAAAACCATACGGCAACACACTTACTACACCGTGCCCTAAAAGACACTTTAGGTGAACACGTAAATCAAGCAGGTTCTCTAGTTTCTGAAAATCGTTTACGTTTTGACTTCTCGCACTTCGGACAAGTAACTACTGACGAGTTAACAAAAATTGAAGCAATTGTTAATGAAAAGATTTGGGATGCAATTTCTGTAGACATCGCTAATAAGAAAATTGATGAAGCAAAAGCGATGGGCGCAATGGCTTTATTCGGTGAAAAGTACGGTGAGGTTGTCCGTGTTGTTCGAGTAGGGGAATATAGCCTTGAACTTTGTGGTGGTTGTCACGTCAAAAACACTGCTGAAATTGGCTTATTTAAAATTATTTCAGAATCAGGAATTGGAGCAGGTATTCGTCGTATCGAAGCAGTAACAGGAAAAGGCGCTTATGAGTATATGAATAGTCAATTAGAGTTAGTGAAAGAAGCGGCAGGTCTTTTAAAAACGAACATTAAGGAAGTTCCAGAAAAAGTTGGACAACTCCAAAACCAAATTCGGAAATTACAGCGAGAAAATGAATCTCTTGCTGCTAAATTAGGAAATATGGAAGCGGGAAGCCTTGTTGACGACGTTGTAAAAGTAAATGAAGTAGCAGTGATTGCCAAAAAAGTAAATGTTGCCGAGATGGATAGTATCCGTGGTCTCGTCGATACTTTAAAAAATAAGCTAGGTTCAGGTATTGTTGTATTAGGTGCTGTCAATAATGGAAAAGTAAATATTGTTGCCGGAGTTACAAACGATTTAGTAAAGAACGGTTATCATGCAGGGAAAATTGTTAAAGAAGTTGCTACCCGTTGCGGAGGCGGAGGCGGTGGGCGCCCAGATATGGCTCAAGCCGGTGGAAAAAATCCTGATGAGTTACAGTCAGCGTTAGATTTTGTCCCAGAATTTTTGAAAACAATTTCCTAATTAATTCATGATAGTGTACAATATGGATATAGATAAAAATTATGTCTTAACGTAATTAAATTGGACAGGCATAAGGCATAAATAATTGTGTAATGTTTAGGAAAAGAGGTGTTTGTGATGAGTTCAATGGATAATACGATGAAATTTAATTTCCAAGATGACTCAGTAGATACGAATGTTCAAGAAGTATTACTTACTGTATATCAAGCGTTAGATGAAAAGGGATATAATCCGATTAATCAAATTGTCGGTTATTTACTATCAGGTGATCCTGCGTACATCCCTAGGCATAATGATGCAAGATCATTAATTCGCAAGCTTGAAAGAGATGAATTAATTGAAGAATTAGTGAAATCGTATTTATCACAGCACCAAGAGGAGTAATATGAGAATATTAGGGCTAGATGTCGGAACAAAAACAATTGGTGTGGCAGTTAGTGATGAATTAGGCTGGACTGCCCAAGGTGTTGAAACAGTAAGAAGAAACTCAGAAGATCCTGATAAAGATTGGGAAAAGCTAGCTAGCTTAATTGCTGATCTTGATGTTGATAAAATCGTTGTCGGTTTGCCTAAAAATATGAATGGAACGATTGGTCCAAGTGGTGAGGCATGCCAACAGTTCGCTGAAGAGGTTAAGCAACGTTTTGATTTACCAGTGATTTTATGGGATGAGCGTTTAACAACTGTTGCCGCTGAGAGAATGTTAATTGCTGCTGATATGAGTCGCAAAAAGAGAAAAAAAGTGATTGATAAAATGGCTGCAGTGATGATTTTACAAGGGTTTTTAGATTCATTATCTTAATGTGAATGTATATTGATGAAAGTGTCAATATTAACTAACAGTATTGATTTACATTTTTATAAATACTTAATGAGGTGTTAACGTGGAAAAAGCAGAAAGAGAACGAATTATCATTCCAGATGAAAATGGAGACGAGCATTTATTTGAGGTGTTGTTTACATTCGACGTCGACGCAACTGGAAAGTCATACATGGTTTTAATAGATGCAGCAGACGCAGAAAACGATGAAGAGGAAATGGAAGTTCATGCCTTCCGTTATGAAGAAAAAGGCGAGGGCGATGACGATTTAACTCTTCACCCTATTGAGACTGATGAAGAATGGGAAGTTGTTGAAGAAATGCTAAATACATTCACTGAAGGTGAAGAAGACGAAGAGTAATAAATGATTTGGACAGTTCCTTTTTTTAGGGGCTGTCCCTTTTTAATATTTGATGGTGACGATATATCGCCATGAGGGTTTTGTATGAAATTGCTTCGAAGCAATGCAATCAACAATTGCACATTGTAAATTATAAATTGTACATTAAAGAAGTTGGTTTTAATTCCCTCAACATAATTCTACATTGTTAATGAAATTTTGTAGAAATATAGTATAATAGGTGTGTTGTAAAAAAATAATCATTTACAAAATTAGGGAGAAATCCTCTATGTTGGCCTGAGGGGGAGAAAACGATGTCTTCAGATGATAAACGAAAAGAATGGCAGCAAATTAAAAAGCAAAAATTAAAAGAACGTCAAGAA
>SKSA01000099.1 GCA_007118195.1 Anaerobacillus sp.
AGCTGAAACATCGAGAAATCAGATGGAGTCTCGACTCCACCTGATTAAAAGTTCCCACCTACGCTACGCGTTGAGGTGGGGGTCTATAACCCTTAAACCATTTAAGGATTAAAAGTTACCGGTTGCCCCATTGATATTCTTCCTTTTAACGTGATGATTGCACTCTTCCTTGTTAACGTGGTTGATTAGCGGAATAAAACTTCAAGGCAACATGGTCTTGAACTGGAATCCAAGCACCGATCCCTTGTTGAGTTACGTTTTTTACTTCAATTCGCTTTTTGCCACCTTTAATGATTAAATAAACCTCTCCGTAGGTCACTTTCCCTTTTTCATTTGCTGCTGGGACATATGAATACAAATAGCCAACTTGCTTTACAGGCACATTGTATACTTGCTCTTTTTTTGTACCATGACCAATGACCGTCGATAAAGCGAGTGGTAAACCTGTTTTTTCTGCTGCTTTAATCATCATCATTTTTTGCACTTCATCACTACTAGGAATTTGTGCGGTTAATCCACCTGTTACTTTCTTTTGCTGATCTTGGGAATACTGAAGCTTCTTCGGTTTGTTGCTACCGCGATTATCATGATAATTCGTATTTACTTTTTGATACTCCCAATTCACACTCGTTTCATTTGACTCATAAGCAAGTGGCCACTGCCCTAAATAAATCGAGGCATTCAAAGTCAGCGCCATCTTATTCCCTTTAATCGAAGATTCATTTAAGATCCGTATCAATTCAGGGTTTTCAATAGGTACATCTGCCGTATCAATGAGTTCTTGAGCCATTTCACTTGGCTGCAAGTGCGGCAAATCTTGCGTTGGATTAGGATACGTGTTTTCTTTTGAAATATTTAACACGTAATTAGGGATTCCCGAATCTTTTTCTTCCTTTTTCTTCTCATCTGCAAACGTTAAAAAAGGCTGACTTAAAAGGACACATATCATCGTAAAAATAATTAACGGCTTTTTCATTCACTTTTCCTCCTAAAAAATAACGATTTTTTAAAGATTGAATTACCGTTATTTTTTTCGAAGTAATAAAAATTTATCCATTATTTTTAATCTTGCTCAAATCCGTAAACTATTTTTTCCAAATGCGGGAAAAACACTTGAATCATTGGACCAATAGAAAAAGTTACAATAACAGTCCCAATGCCAATCGGTCCCCCAAAAATAAAGGCAAATATTAATGCACTCACCTCAGCGATCGTCTTACCTACCATTAAGCTAACTTTCAGTCTAAATTGAAGCGCCATCATTAAACGATCAATTGGGATTATTGCAAATTTCGCTTGTAAATAAGTCGAAATTCCAATTCCCATTAAAATAACACCCATTAATAAAACGATTAACTGCCATAAAAATGTTGCTGGGTAAAAATTAGGAAATGCAATTAGTAACCAAAAGTCAATAAAATAACCGATAATTATAACCGTCACAATCGAAATATATTCAGGTTTTTTCTTTAATAAAACTGCATTGATAAAGATTAAAATGATCCCAATGATAATAACCCAAGTCCCTACCGTAAAACCAACTAAATTAGATAGTCCAACGTTAAGAGCATCCCATGCCCCTGCTCCGAGCCTAGATAAAATGGTAAAACTTATCCCAAGGGATAGTATAAATAACCCTAAAATAAAGCTTATTCCTCTTTTTACATTTGTATTCATCATTAAAACTCTCCTTAAACTTCTTTTTACATAACAAAAAAGCACATTAGAAAATCATACATGAACAAACCTTTATTTTCAATATAAGAATAATAACAAGTTATTTATGGAAACTTACACTTATAAAGGAAAAACTCACTTAAATTGTATTTCACAAAAAAGAAGGTGTATTTGGATTTCCATTGGGTTTGGAAAGCGATTTTAATCGTTATTGTTGGCTCTCTTGTTTTACGTTTGGCTGGCAGAAAATCAATTTCACAATTAACCGTGTCACAAACGGTCATTATGATTTCAATTGGTAACTTAATGATCCAACCAGTGAGTAACCGAAATATTTTTATTACGTTCTTAATTGCATTAGTCCTCGTCCTCGTCCTAATTTTTATGGAATATATTCAAACAAAGTATGATAAATTTGAAAGTTTTATCACAGGGAAAGGAATACTTGTGATCGAAAATGGGGTTATTTTAGAATATAACCTCAAAAAATTACGCTTAACCATCGATCAGCTTGAAGTAAGACTCCGTCAAGAAAGTGTCAAAAAAATTTCCGATGTTCAAATGGCTACAATTGAACCTAGTGGTCAAATTGGTTTGTTATTAAAAGAACACGCTCAACCTGCTAGTAAACAAGACTTACAACTTTTAATCAATTATCTTCATAGCAAGCTCCCAGGTGGACAAATTCCACCTCCAACAATTGTTCAACCTAATCCACCTGAAAACGAGTTATTTTCAGAGGTAAAGGCAAAAGGAGCAAACCAACCGAGCCACGGAGATTTGCAGTAATAGTTTTGTTATTATGCGCAAAAATCTGATATTAACAAGCAGAAAAAAATGAATGAAAACCGATTTAGTACAAAGATTATAAAAAGAAAGTGAGAAGGGAGATAAACAAATGGATCAAAATAATCTAAAACAAGAAGTTATTAACATTATCGACAGCGATCATGTCGGTGTTTTATCAACGATGCAAGAAAACAAACCACATGCAAGGTATATGATGTTTTTTCATGATGAATTACAACTTTATACAGCTACAAACAAGAAAACCCATAAAGTAGATGAAATAGAGAATAACCCTAACGTCCATGTCCTATTAGGATTTGATCAAAAAGACAAGCAATACGTTGAACTTCAAGGCAAGGCTAGTATCGTTAATGATGAGCAGTTGAAACAAAAATATTGGAACGACCAACTAACGCCTTGGCTCAACGGCCCAGACGACCCTGAATATTGCTTACTCCAAATTACCCCCGAGCATATCGAACTCATCGAGGGGAATAATGAAACAACGATTATGTAAATTGATGATGTGGATTAAAGAGTGTAACCAGCAAAAAAACTAAATGTAGCAGATCATCTTAAATAGCAAGAAATACACTATACTTTGAACACAACTATAAAATAAAGAGTATCATATCTTAATTTAAGTAATAAAAGAAAAGAGGTGCGGATTTGCACCTCTTTTTCACACGGAAATACTTAGCTATTTGGAATTACTCCACTAACCACTGAAATGTTTAGCTAATTTTAAAAATAAATCTCGAAATTTAAATTTACTCCCCGATCTCGGAAAAATAATCCCCGAATTTAAATTCGAGTCCAAAGCTAGGAAACAATCTCAAAAGACTCAGTAATCTCGATGCTATCTTCAACGGATTGAACCATTGAGCAATTTTTACGGGTAACTTTTAGACATTTTTCAATGGCTTCTTCTGTTAAGTCTGCTCCTGCTATTTGAAAATGCATATGTATTTTCGAAACACTGTTTGCTCGCTTCTCGTTGCGTTCAATTTCTGTTGTGACCGAAATATCTGAAAAAGCGATGCGTTTTTTCTCTAACACTTTTCGTAATACACCACCACTACATACCGCAACTGCTGACACTAAAAGCTGATAGGGACGAAATCCGTATTGTTCATCACCACAAACTTGCAATTTTCCATATTCTACTTCTGTTTCAAAACCGTGTTCCTTCATGATAAACTTCATATTTCCACTTCCTTTTCATAGTCATTAAACCAACTTCGCTTAATTATTCCACCCTCGTCTACTCGATTTGTAGGTAAAGACTCTCCCACCCATCGTTTCATCGGTTTATACCATTGTAAACATTCCTACCCATTTCGTCATCTTTTTAAGTTAGAAAACCTTAGTTATACGTTTTCATCAAAGTTAAAATATTAAACGTATAGAAAACCTTTAGCGACTCTAAATTTTTTTATTTGAATCCTCCCTAAGAAAAGTTACAATGAAAAGTGGCAATTTTAATTCATATCATGATCGAATGGAGTTTTTTTATGCAAACTACTAATAGTGTGAACAATCCGATTTATCGTTATTGGGTTTTAGTTGGAATGGTGCTTATTGCTGGATTTTCACAAGGCATGCTCCTTCCACTCTTAGCGATTATGCTAGAGCAGGTCGGTGTATCTTCATCGTTAAACGGCTTGAATGCCGCAGGTCTTTATATTGGAATTTTACTAATTTCACCTTTTATTGAAAAGCCAGTACGCCATTTCGGATATAAACCGGTGATTGTGACAGGGCTAATATTAGTCGCCACATCACTAATTTTATTTCCATTTTGGCAAGTATTTTGGTTTTGGTTCATGCTTCGGGTCATCGTTGGGATCGGTGATAATTTAATTCATTACGCTACTCAAGTTTGGATTACTTCTACGAGCGCTAAAAAAACACGTGGACGCAACTTATCGATTTACGGGCTAGCCTTCGGGATGGGCTTTGCGATTGGACCGTTAATGACGAGGTTACTTGCTGTTAATGAATTTTTACCTTTTATTATCGCTTCGCTAACAAGTCTTTTCTCGTGGATTTTTGTAATGAAGCTCCGGAATGAATGGCCTGACAATGAAGTGGCAACCTCTTCAAAACTTGGGACATTCGCGCGATATAAAAAAGTCGTTTCATTAGCCTGGTTTGCGCTAATACCAGCTTTTTGCTACGGGTATTTAGAAGCATCGTTACACGGCAACTTCCCGGTATACGCTTTAAGATCAGGAATGACCATCGAGTGGGTTTCGATTTTGTTACCATCCTTTGTGATCGGAAGTTTAGTTACTCAGCTTCCATTAGGAATGTTGAGTGACAAAATTGGTC
This sequence comes from Anaerobacillus sp., assembly GCA_007118195.1. Classification (GTDB taxonomy): domain Bacteria; phylum Bacillota; class Bacilli; order Bacillales; family Anaerobacillaceae; genus Anaerobacillus. Next base: position 4,801 of record SKSA01000099.1, read on the forward strand.
GTAAACAAGTGTTATTATCCGTTATTTTTCTGGGGTTATTATCGTTTATGTCTATGTCCTTTTTTGAAGCTTCAATGATTGGTTTATTACTAAGTTTTATTTTTGCCGGAATGTTTATTGGCTCTACATTTTCACTAGGCATGGCATACTTAGCAGATTTAATTCCAGCTTCCTTACTCCCTACTGGTAATGTGATGCTCGCCGTCGCTTTTGCGCTCGGAAGTATAGTTGGTCCAATTGTCGGAGGAATTTTTATTGATCTGTTTGAAACTGGAAGTATTTATTACTCCATCAGCGGAATGTTACTTTTCGTATTAGTAGCCGGAATCGCCTTCAAACCAAAAATAGAAGTAAGTGGAGAAAGTGCGGATAGATCAAAAGCAATGTGAACCGTCCATACTTCCGTATTCCTAAATTGTTTTTTTACTAGTAGTAAAAAGGAATGGGGTTTTATTTGCAGCATTAACATGAGAAAAGCGCAAAGTTCTAGACACTAAAAAACAGCCTTCACAAATAGTGAAGGCTGCTGTTATTTTTTTGTTATTAAAGTTTAGTTACGTTAGCAGCTTGAGGTCCGCGGTTACCTTCAACGATTTCAAAAGAAACTTCTTGACCTTCTTCTAAAGATTTGAAACCTTCGCCTTCGATAGCTGAGAAGTGTACGAATACATCGTCTCCACCTTCAACTTCGATGAAACCGAAACCTTTTTCAGCGTTGAACCATTTTACTTTACCGTTTTGCATAATAATATTGCCTCCTAATTTCGTGCCTTGCACATGTTAATTTACACTAAACCTAACAAAAATGAGATAAAGATATGAACGTCTCTACTAAGACGGTTTTATCGTTTATAGTATGAGTATTCAACATTTATTTACTCAAGAAAGTTATGGGTAATTTTACACTTCTAACACTTCTTAATAGTAAAGAAAAACAACAGAAGGACATATTGGCCTACGTATTATTTCTTCATTCATCCTGTTTGGTCAAGCTACTAAAGCATTTGCTTTAGATAATTTTATAGTAGCATAGCGATTTTCAAAATGCAATTTTTCCGAAAAAGATATTTATACGGCAATGATTTCTTTTAAAATTAAATCATTTTGGTCTTTACTAGAAAATGTTTTTCTTAACACATTTTTAATGTCTAATTTTAATTCATTCTCTAAATCAGCTAAGTATTCAGCTTGTCCAATTACATTGACGTATTTCCAATTAAATTTTTTAGCGACTTGGTGGATGTCCGGTAGGGTCGCTCGTAACCAACGCTGCTGATTAGCGTTGTACCTTTCTTGGAAGTGATCTTTATGATTAGCGCTTGAAGAAGTCTTCTCTGTGGCAGCTCGTCCTTCAAAAGGGCGCCAATCGTCGGTATAAGCTTCAAAAGAGAAACTTGTAACG
>SKSA01000158.1 GCA_007118195.1 Anaerobacillus sp.
AAGCTTTGTAGTTTTGAGTGGAGAGTTTTGAGTTATATAGGTCATGCTTCGAAGTTTCAGCTGAAGTGACAATGTTTATTTTGTGGTCTTTTAACTTTTCTTTACGATGGGACCTCAGAGCAAAACCCACAACTAACTCAACACTCAAAACTCAAAATTCAAAATTCAAAACTCCTATTGCTCTTACAAGCTAGCTTGGTTAAAATAAATACAAGAACATACGTTTTGGTGGTGGGTATAAATGGATACACAAAAAATATTAACAGGATTAAATGATCAACAAAGAGAAGCGGTCAAGCATACAGACGGCGCTTTATTAATTATGGCTGGTGCAGGTTCGGGGAAAACGAGAGTGCTTACGAATCGAATTGCTTATTTGATTGGTGAAAAAGAAGTTGCACCGTGGTCGATTTTAGCAATTACGTTTACGAATAAAGCAGCTAAAGAAATGAAAGAACGTGTCAAAAAAATCATTGGACAGACAGCAGAGGATATTTGGATTTCAACATTCCACTCGATGTGTGTCCGTATTTTACGTAGAGATATTGATCGAATGGGGGTTAAGCGTAATTTTACGATTTTAGACCCTGGCGATCAACTATCGGTGATTAAACAAATTTTAAAACAAAAGAACATCGACCCGAAGAAATTCGAGCCGAAAAGTCTATTAGGTAGCATTAGTAGTGCGAAAAACGAATTAAAAACGGTAAAACAATATGCGGGAATCGCTAAAGGTCCATATGAATCTACAGTTGCTGAGGTTTATGAAGCGTATCAAAAAGAGCTTCGTAAAAATCATGCCTTAGATTTTGATGATTTAATTATGACAACGATTCAGTTGTTTAAACAAGTACCTGAAGTGTTGGAGTTTTACCAACGGAAGTTTCAATACATTCATGTGGATGAGTATCAAGATACGAACAGGGCGCAATACATGCTCGTAAAAATGTTAGCAGAACGTTATAAAAATATTTGTGTTGTTGGGGACTCAGATCAGTCGATTTATCGTTGGCGTGGTGCCGATATTACGAATATCCTTTCTTTTGAAGAGGATTACCCGAACTCGACAACCATTATGCTTGAGCAAAACTATCGTTCGACAAAAACGATTCTTCGTGCTGCAAATGAAGTCATTAACAACAACTGTAATCGTAAGCCGAAAAATTTATGGACAGAAAATCAATCAGGAGAAAATATTTCCTGCTATATTGGTGACAATGAGCATGACGAAGCCTATTTTATCGTTGGTAAAATTAAAGAATTAATGAAGGAACACGATTATAAGCTTTCGGATGTTGCCATTTTATACCGAACCAATGCTCAATCCCGTGTAATTGAGGAATTACTCGTAAAGTCGAACATTAACTATAATATCGTTGGCGGGACAAAGTTCTATGACCGTAAAGAAATTAAAGACATCCTTGCCTACTTAAGGGTAGTAGCAAACCCTGATGACGACATTTCGTTACGCAGAATTATTAATGTACCGAAGCGTGGGATCGGTGCAACGACGGTTGAGAAAATAGCTGGTTTTGCAGCTTCCCAAGATTTATCGATTTTTCAAGCACTTCACGAAGTCGAGCAGATGGGCTTAAGTAAAGGCGCAACAAATAAACTTGTTGAGTTTAGTGAGCAAATGCGTGGCTGGGTCGAGTTAGAAGAATATTTATCAGTAACGGAACTTGTTGAAGAATTACTAGAAAAAACAGGTTATCGAGACATGTTAAAAAATGAAAAAACGATCGAAGCGCAAAGCCGTCTTGAAAACATTGATGAATTTTTATCTGTAACGAAAGAATTTGAAAATAAAAATGATGACAAGTCATTAGTTGCATTTTTAACAGATTTAGCGCTGATTGCTGATATTGATAAAGTCGATGACGAGGAAGAAGAACAAACGGATTCCGATCGAGTTTTATTAATGACCTTGCATTCGGCCAAAGGTTTGGAGTTCCCGGTCGTCTTTTTAATTGGTATGGAGGAAGGGGTATTCCCTCATAGCCGCTCTCTTTTTGAAGAAGAGGAAATGGAAGAAGAGAGAAGGCTTGCTTACGTTGGGATTACTCGTGCTGAACAACGCTTATTTTTATCTTGTGCGAAAATGAGAACGTTATTTGGACGGACGAATATGAACCCGCAATCACGTTTTATTGGGGAAATTCCGAGTGAAACACTAGAGTCGCTCAACGAAGAAAAAGAAGCTCCAGCATGGGCGAAAACATCCAGACAGGCACCTACTGGTGGTGGAGTTACAACGCGTCAACGACCGCGAACTACTTCTGCTACGCGTCCTCAAATGACGACAACTGGAGGGGATCAGTTCGGTTGGAAAGTTGGCGACAAAGCAGAGCATAAAAAGTGGGGAGTAGGAACAGTCGTAAGCACGAAAGGTTCAGATGACAATATCGAATTAGATATTGCCTTCCCGCAACCAATCGGTATTAAACGGCTCGCTGCTAAATTTGCCCCGATTACGAAAGCTTAATGATAGTTTTGAATTAAGAGTGCTGAGTGTTGAGTTGTTGAAAGTATTGCTTCGAAGCAATACAAAAGTACAAACTCAAAACTCAAAACTCAACATTGAATAAAAGGAAGGAAGAAAATGATGAATCGTATTGAAGCTGAGGAAAGATTAAACGAGTTAAGGGAAAAGCTTGAAGAATACGGATATCATTACTACGTTTTAGATAACCCGGTGGTCTCTGATGTGGAATATGATGAGCTCATGCTAGAGCTTATAAAGCTTGAAGAACAATTTCCAGAGCTAATAACAGAAGACTCTCCTTCGGTTCGTGTGGGCGGAAATCCTTTGCCGCATTTTGAAAAAGTTCAGCATGAAATTCCGATGCTAAGTCTAGGTAATGCTTTTAATGAAGAAGATCTTCGTGATTTTGATCGACGCGTAACCGATGGTTTTGGTAAGCCGGTCACTTATGCTTGTGAGTTGAAAATTGATGGACTAGCTGTTTCGTTGAAATATGAAAAAGGTCGATTTGTTCTTGGAGCGACACGTGGTGACGGAACAACTGGAGAGAATATTACGAGTAATTTAAAAACGGTTCGCTCGCTCCCTATGCGTTTAAAAGAAGAAGTTGATATTGAGGTACGGGGCGAAGCGTTTATGCCGAAGCAATCGTTTGAAAAGTTAAATGAAGCAAAGCGAGAAGCGGGTGAAGAACCGTTTGCTAATCCGCGGAATGCAGCGGCAGGGTCCCTAAGACAGCTCGATCCTAAAATAGCGGCAAAACGGAATTTAGATATTTTTCTTTATTCGATCGCTCAAGTGAAAGAAAAAGAAATTCCCACGCATACGGAAGCACTAGCATTTATGAGTAAGTTAGGGTTGAAAACGAACAAAGAAGCAAAGCATTGTAAAGATATAGATGAAGTTATTGACTATGTGAATAGCTGGCTAGATCGCCGACCACATTTATCGTATGAAATTGATGGGATTGTTATTAAAGTTGACTCTCTTGAAGCACAACAAAAGTTGGGGTTTACGGCGAAAAGTCCTAGATGGGCCATTGCTTATAAGTTTCCTGCAGAAGAAGTGATGACAACGCTTGAAGGTATTGAGTTAAGTATTGGCCGTACTGGCGTTGTGACGCCTACGGCGCTTTTATCACCTGTTCAAGTAGCAGGAACGACGGTAAAGCGGGCATCTCTTCACAATGAAGATTTAATTCGTCAAAAGGATATTAAGATAGGCGATAAGGTTGTTATTAAAAAAGCAGGCGACATTATTCCTGAAGTCGTCAATGTACTAGAAGAGCAAAGAACAGGTAAAGAACAAGATTTTCTTATGCCAACACAATGTCCAGCGTGTGAAAGTGAGCTTGTTCGCTTAGAGGGAGAAGTCGCGTTACGTTGTATTAACCCAAAGTGCTCAGCGCAAATTCGTGAAGGAATGATTCACTTCGTTTCAAGGAACGCAATGAACATTGACGGGTTAGGAGAACGTGTCATTACCCAACTATTTGAGCATGGTCTGATAAAAGATGTAGCAGACATTTATAAGCTCAAGCGAGAAGAATTACTTAATCTTGAGCGAATGGGTGAAAAATCGGTTGATAATTTACTTCGAGCAATCGAAGCCTCGAAAGATAATTCTCTTGAAAAGCTGCTGTTTGGATTAGGGATTCGTTTTGTGGGTGCTAAAGCAGCAAAAACCTTAGCACAACATTTTGAGCAAATCGAAGCACTCCAAGAAGCAAGCGAAGAAGAATTAGAAGCGGTTAATGATATTGGTGTAAAAATGGCCGAATCGATCGTTCGTTATTTTAAAAAGCCAGAAGTAACCACACTGATCAACGAGTTAAAAGTAGTAGGAGTAAACACTGCTTATAAAGGTCCGAGGCTGGAAATTTCTACTGATTCTATTTTCTTAAATAAAGTAGTAGTATTAACTGGTAAGCTAGAAATATTGACGCGAGATGAAGCGAAAGAAAAGATTGAAGCTTTAGGTGGTAAAGTAACCGGCAGTGTTAGTGCAAAAACGGACCTGTTAATAGCTGGGGAAAAAGCAGGGTCAAAATTAAAGAAAGCAGAGAGTTTGAGTATTGAGATTTGGGATGAAGCGAAATTGATCGAAGAACTAAATAAATAAAAATGAGGTGGGTGGCTATAAAAGTAGTGTAAGTAAAGTTCTACTTAATAAAGGCCATTCACTCTCTTATGGTTTCGTAGAGGAGGGTTGGTTGACTGATGAAAAGAAAATTAAGTTCATTGCTTATTCCTATTTTATTTTTAACGGGTTGTATCGGAATACTTGACCGTCAAGTAGAAGAAGAAATTATCGTCATTGAAGAAACAGATGATCAAGATCAAGTTATTATTAGTCCTAACTTAAATACTCCTGAAAACTACTACCGTACCGTTTTACATGAAGGAGACTATCGTCATAGTGAAGCGCGTGGGTTGGTTTCTCGTGCAATTAATAATCGCCTTGATATTAAACAACTAGAAATTGGTTTAATGGAGCTAGCTTCCACAAGATTTCCTCAATCGGAGTTTTATTTCCAAGAAGGGCAGTATTTAAAAGGGTCTTTAATTAATAGCTGGTTAAGAAGATACGATCCAGAGAGTAAGGATCACAAAGAAGGTTTAAATCCGCCACTCCCTGAAGTAACCGAAGACTTAGATCAGATGGAGAATTGGGAAAGAGTTCGTTACGAGAGAGATCGACACGAAAATCAGCCTTCCTATTTATCTCATATTATGGAGCATAATTATTTAAAGGAAACAGAGCCAGGTTCTATTGAACTAGGTGGTCTAGTGTTAGGGATATCATTAAATTCGGTTTATTATTATGAAACAGAACGGTACGGCCCATTGTATGATCTTGTTTTAGACGAAGAGGACATTTTAGAAGAAGGAAAAAGGATAGCAAGTGAAGTCCTCAACCGTGTCCGTGAAAGTGGAGATTTAGCGAACGTTCCAATCATGATTGCTTTATACAAAGAAGAACGTCGTCAGGCGATTGTTCCTGGAGCGTTTATCGCAATGACAGTAGTAGATCCAGGAGAGAGCATTAAGCGTTGGGAAGCGATTGGCGACGCTCATTACTTTTTCCCTTCAACGAAAGCTACTACGGATCACCGCGAAGATGCCACGAGGTTTGCTAACTTTAAGCAAGACATCGACGGTTTTTTTGATAACTATATCGGTGTTGTCGGTAAAGGGCGTTATAAAAACGATCAAATTCAAGAATTGACCATTGAGATTAATTTACAAATAAATGGAAAAGCTGAAATTATTGCGATGACGCAATATATTACCGATCGACTTAAAAAACACTTTCCTGAACACTTAACCGTTCAAATATATTTAACATCGCTTGAGGGTGCCGAAAGCATTATCGTTCGCCATCCCAATGAACAACCATTTGTTCACATATATCGTTAAGAGTCCTTTCTTTAATGAAAGGCTCTTTTTTTATTTAAAGTTGGTTAGTTGGTAAGGAAAACACTCGAATTTTACATCTTAAGTCGTGACGGTGAGCCGTCATGCTTTGTATGAAAAAAAGGCGGATGATTTCATGAACGAGCCTCTGAGATTCGATAGAGTGTGCTCCTGCGGTTACTCGTCGCAAAGCTACACGAAGCCTATGCTAGGAAGTGTGACATGATGTGATTGAGGTCAGTTGCTTCACAGCGAAGAGAAGG
>SKSA01000355.1 GCA_007118195.1 Anaerobacillus sp.
CCGTATTGTTTTAAATCACCGTTAATACGCATCACAGGAGGAACACCAACGGTTAAGTGTAAATCAGAGGCACCGTATTCAAAGGCTGCTTTTAATAATGCTTCTAATCGTTCCTTCATTTTTATCCCTCCTAATCATCGATGGCAACACGTAAAATTTCTTCTACGGTCGTCAAACCTTGTTTTACTTTTAATAGACCGTCATCAATAAGAAAAATCATCCCATTATGCATCGCGTAGTCGCGGATCTCTGAGGTTGACTTATTGTTCATCATCATTTGGCGAATATGATCATCAACAACGAGAATTTCTTGAATCGCTACACGACCTTTATAACCCGTCATATTACAGATCCCGCAACCTTTACCACGGTATGTTTTCCCAACTTTTATGCCGCGACGTTCAAATAATTTTTTTTCCATTTCCGTCGGCTCGTACTCTTCACGACATTCACGACAAATTTTCCTTACGAGGCGTTGTGCAACAATTCCTGATAAAGATGATACGACTAAAAACGGTTCAATGCCCATATCAATAAGACGTGGAATTGTGGCAATCGCGCTGTTCGTATGCAACGTACTTAAAACTAAATGACCAGTTAGTGAGGCACGGATCGCAATTTCCGCCGTTTCAGTATCACGAATCTCCCCGACCATAACAATATTAGGATCTTGGCGAAGAATGGAACGTAATCCTGTTGCAAAGTTTAAACCGACGTTCGAATTCACTTGGACTTGATTGATGCCTTCAATTTGATATTCGACCGGATCTTCAATCGTGATAATGTTGACTTCATCACTGTTTAAATGATTTAAGGCCGCATATAGTGTTGAAGACTTCCCTGAGCCTGTTGGGCCAGTAATTAAAATAATCCCCGAAGGTTTTTTAATTAGATTTAAAAAATGCTCATAATTGATCTTATTAAAGCCGAGCTGAGATAACTTGTTCAATGAGTTACCTAAATCTAATATTCGAATCACTATTTTTTCTCCATAGACAGTCGGTAACGTTGAAATTCGTAAATCAACCGACGTAAAATCTAACGTTACTTTAATACGCCCGTCTTGAGGAAGTCGTGTTTCAGTAATATTTAAGTTCGCCATAATTTTTACGCGGGCTGTTAAGACGTTTTGCAGCGATTTCGGCAATGCTCGCTCTGTTTTTAAAACCCCATCAACACGGTAACGAACGAGAATTTTCTTTTCTTGTGGATCGATATGAATGTCACTTGCTTTTTGTTGTAAACCTGTTAATAAAATTTGGTTCACAAGACGAATCGCCGGAGCATCATCTTCACCTGTAGCTGTAGCACCAGCCGTGATATCCCCTTCTATATCATCTGATAGTATTTCTTTCATCGATTCGTCTAATGAATAGTGCTTATTGACCGCATGGATGATTTCTTCTTTCGAAGCAATGACTTGTTTTATTTGAAAACCCGTTGACATTCGTAAGTCATCAACCGCAATGTAATCCATCGGGTCAGCCATCGCAACAAGCAACTCATCACCGTTCTTTTTTAGGGGGATTAAGATGTTACGTCTAGCCACGTCTTTTGGAACAATATTCATTAATGTCGTATCGATTGGATAGCGGTGCAGTGATATGTGCGGAATACCTAGCTGAAATTCTAGCACTTCAATGAGTTGTTGTTCAGTAATGTAGCCGCGTTCAAGTAGGGCATCCCCTAACTTTTGGCCCCTTTTTTTTCTTTTTAATGTTTCTTCGAGCTGTTCCTTTGTTAATATCCCAGCTTCAACAAGTAAATCGCCTAACCGTTTCCGTTGTTGTGCCATGTTAATACCCCATTTATGTTAATGTCGCTTTAGAGCTTGACTTACTACTTTTATTTAATATCCTTTCGTATCCTCCATAGGTTCTTCACCATAACCTTCGTCATCTACTCCTAATTCGTTTTCATCCTCATCTTCTTTTTGAACGGGATCAGTAATTTTATTTTCTTCACTATCCCCGTTTGCCGCTTCGTCATTGCCTTCATTTCCATCTGTGATTGAAGATGCAGAATCTTCATCCTCTTGACCCGGACCATTATCTCCTAATGTCTGTTCGTCAGAAGGCTTATCTTGTAAACTCCAAAGTTCAATACGGTGAACAGGTGGGTAAAAATCTTCGAATAAAAGCTGTTCATTTATAAGCTCGTTTGAATCTTTATTCCTTTGTTGGTGATAGACTTCTGCAAAATAGCCATTTTTACCGTTTCTCATTACTTGACGATCATCCGCTTCCTTTTCAGCAGAAAAATGAACAATTTTTCGTGGTGTTACAATTCGTTCGTTTTTTGTAACAGCAGAGAAAGAAAAAGGAAAAGAAATGCCCTCAAGAGAAACAGAAAGCATATTATCTTCATAAGAAAATAATAATGTATATGGGTAAAAATTTCGATTTACAACGATTAAGTCTGCTAAATCGGGTTGAACTACTGCGTGAAATCCTAGCTTCGCATAGTCTGGTAACGTTGAACCAATATGGCGTTCTCGAATCTGAAAATTCGTTTGTAAAAACGTTTCGTATAGCGCTGTTGCTAACACATTTAACGATTCACCTTCGATGATGACTGCCCCTGTCTCTTTCATTGTTTGTAAAAGCGAAAAAGCTTCGCGAGCTTCAATAACAGTCCCGTTTAAATTTTTCACCCACTGTTCAAGTAAAAGCGTACTCTCAACATTAGAAATCGTCGCGCGCGCAACTTGTTCTGTTTCATAACGATCACCAACATGCTCATTAACGTCTATGTATAATGGCGTATTGACAAGGGAAGCTGCATGAATTTTCACCGCTTCTTGAATAGCTTCAATATGAAGCTCGTCCAAAGGGATATAATATGAAAACTGATCAATCGTCTCTAATATTATCGTTTCTGAAATTGTATTTAGCAATTCGCCATATCCGTCATCTACCATTTGCAAACTTTCATTAACAAAAAACTGAACATGGTTTCCTGGTAGTTCTACAAGTTCGTCAAAATAAACAAGCTTATAATTCGTACTATTTTTCCAGTTTTTAATTTCTGCTACTAATTTTTCCTCGGCCTCTTCCACAGTTAAGCCACTTATTGGCACAGATCCAATATACGTACCTTTAGGAAATTCATTTTGATTACCATAAAATGTATCGATTGCTTTTCCACCACTAAAGGAGAATAAGGCAATAAATGTCGTACATAAAAAAATTAATAAAAATGCTTTTAAAAACTGACGAACATTAACCACACTTTTTCTCCTCTCGATAATAGATTACGGCAAGTAAATAATAAAAAAGCAAATGTAAACTTGCCTATACTATAAATCTTTTTCTAATTCCTCAAACAGCTTTGATCTTTTCTTTAAAATTGATTCTTTTTGTTTCTTGCGCTCATCTTCTATATCGGCATTCTTGTTTGATATATTTGTAGTTTGCGGCCTTTTTATTTCATCAACCTGCTTTATTTCATCAACTTGTTTCACCTCATCCATTTCATCGATTAGTCCGCGATCAATAATCACTAATTGCTCATCTTTTTCAAACGCTTCTTCGACCACTTCTTCTTCAATACTTAACTTTCGCGTTCCACCTTCGAAAATTTCGCCAATCACATCATCATTTCCTGAAACACCGAGATCAAACAATTTGATAACATCACCGTCTGCATCTTCCTCTTGCGAAGTTTCATGGACATGATCATCTTCTTTCATTATTTTTTCGTCAGCTTTTATTGTTTGATCACCATTCTGCTGTGTTTGCTCGTTAAGGAACTGTTCGATTGCATCCTCAATTTCATTCGTAAGTTCAGTTTCTCTCTTTTCATATTCATCATTAGAGCGTATGTCCGTTTCGACACCTTCACCGTGAGACATTAAGTCCTCATCCAAGGCCAAAAGATCAACTATCGGTTTTTCTTTTGTTATATCTTCACGCTGATCGTTAGAAAGTGTTCGTTGATCTTCCAAACTTTGACTCTCACCCTTTACTGGTGTTTCTTGCTCTTCAAGAACAGATGATAAATCATCGTTTGAGTCTTTCTTTTCTTCAATCTCTTCCACTTCTTCACTCGTATTAACTTCATCAGTAGCAGCTTCTAAAATCGCATCAATGGCAGCTTGATCAAGTCTCCGAAAAGACTGCTCGCCAACATTCTCTAGTGGAGGCTTAGCTTCTGTAATACGATTATCTTGAAATGAATTTTCTATTTCAACAGTAGTCATCGGAGATTCTGAAGACACTGTACTTGAAAACTCGTGTTGCTTTGAAATAACAAAAGAAAAATACAAAAGTAAAAGGGTAAAAACACCTATCGCAATATATATCGGATAAAAAGAATGAATTAAGTTCGTTAATACAAATATCATTAAAGAAATAAACACTACTTTAATTAATATTTTTGTGCTTAAATTTAATGGAGACACGACAAGTAAGATGAACAGCAACACAGCTGCAACAATTGCTAAAATATATTCGATCAACGGTTGACCACCCTTTACGATAGCACTAAGTCTTATTACCTATTATAGTAAAACATTTTCAAACTAATTAATATTAAAATATATGGAGTTCTCCTAGGCTTATCAATAACTATAGTTATAATTTGTTTCAGGTGTTAATAATCCCCAATCCCATTCCGGATAAATAGTGATTATATCTCGGTCATTACCCGAAAAAAGACCGCAATTTGCTTCAAAATCATCAGAGTTAGTATTAACAATATCCAAATTAGAAGAATTGGCATAAAAGTTTTGCCCTGAGATATTATTTCCACTTAGTTCTAAATGGCCTTCTACACACACTCTGGAACTATGATCAATCGTCACATTCTCCATACTTACATCGCCACCAGCGTAAATAGTGCTATTATTATAAAACGAAATATTATTTCCTTCAAAATCTGCATTGCCACTCGTATAAATAATTGAATTACTAGCATTATTAATATTCCCTTTAAAAATAGCCGAACCTAACACCTCAATGATTGAATTCACAAAAGTATTCATATTACTATCTATAGTAGCATCCTCTTTTACATGTAACCTTAAATTTGTTACACGATTCATATTCTTAGTTGTAAACTCACCCTCTACATAAATTAGAGAATTAGTAAAACGGTTTGTATTACTATCTAAAAGAAATGATTCTGTAACATGCAATGTAGAATCATTAAGCGAATATTGCCCTCTAGGAATGTAAATGGTCCCCTCATATATACAATCTGTATCTTCCTCATTCCCACAAGATTGTAATCCTGTAGGTGGTGTTATTAAACTGCCATCAAAAGTTCCATCTCCAGGCAACGTACCATCTCCACCATGATCTCCTTCTTCGTTTCCTATGTTGATGTTAATAAAAGCGTCTATAGGGATATTTATTGTAGTGTCCAAGCCAACTATCTTTATATTATTACTACCTTTACTAACAAAGGTAAATTTCAACCCTTTATCATCACCCGTAACTGTAACATCATCATTGTCTATATCAAAAGAGTGCTGTAATTCCTCATTGACAAAGATTGGATTGGAGGTTAAGGTTGGAATTTCAACTTCTTCCTCCCAAACTTCAGCAATTATTCCTCTCAAAATAGAAATTTTTTGCTCATTCGTTAATGTAGCACCATCGTCAAATTCCTCTAATTTGTCTTCAAACCTTTTCTGAATTTCCTCTGCGGTAGCCGGGTCTTCTAAAACAGTCTCCATAGCGTTTAAAATCAAAGTATGGTAATGAACTACCCCCATTTCTGCTAACGTAGTCGCTTGAACATTATCTTCGGACATATTTATTTGTCGATATGATGTTAGTGCGTTACCTGCTAACATGATAAATAATAATGAAAAAATCGTAATCATAATTAATACTAGTACTAATGCATATCCGTTTTGATTATTAGAACATTTCATAATCAATCACCCTCTAATTTTAGAAATGATGGTCTCAATTTCGACGGATGAATTCGAGTTCATACGATCTTTAATAACGATTTTTATCGGCAAATCGATTCGATTTGGATAAATTTCAATAAATTTTTCTTCATCATTAAAAAGGATATAGCCATCCTCATCCTCATAAGTTTGTAAAGGCAATCCGTCCATTGTGTATAATGAATAAACGAATTCTTCATTCGAAAAAGTACTAACCATTTCTGGACTTTC
>SKSA01000335.1 GCA_007118195.1 Anaerobacillus sp.
CAACCGCGGGCAACAGATAAGAACAATGCGAAAAAAATGGGTACAAAAGGGAATGAAACTCCGGATTACGCCCCACCTAAAGGATAATTTGTTTCTTCGTGCGAGCGAACTCGTTTCAGCAAGCTGAAACATCGAGAAATCAGATGGAGTCAATAAACAGAAGCTTACTCGAGCAACCTTTTTCAAGAGTTGGTGAGTAAGCCTCTTTTCGATTCGTGCAGCAAACCGATGTATTGGCGCACAGAATATCCAATCCCTTCCGTTTTCGCGCCTCCCAAAGATGGATGATGAATCACTGTTTAATGATTTCTAACACTTTTCGAAAGGGTTGCTTTTTCTTAACTTTGAAATAATCGTTAAATGGTAAAATACCTTTATTAATTCTTGCAATTCCTTCTTCCATTGGGAACTGACTTGGATGCAAGCCTTCATTAACTTCTGACCAAAAAACGGGGGTAGCCATTAGTGCTTGTTCGTTCCCGCGTAAAGAAAAAGGAGCGATAATTGTTTTGCCTTCTGCATGTTGCAGGAAATCAACATAAAGACGCTTATTTCGATTTTTCTTTAGCCGTTCTATTGTGAATGATTTTGGATATTTCGTTACTAAATAGTTGGCGATAAAACTTGTGAAAATTCGTGTTTCGCTATAGGAAAACTGCTCATTTAAAGGTATATAAATTTGCAGGCCTTTATTTCCAGAAGTTTTTATAAAAGCATGTAGGTGTAACTTATCAAATATTTCTTTTAGTATTAACGAGGCTTCAACAGCTAAAGGAAATTCAGTTTGCGATGGTGGGTCTAAATCGAGAACAATTTCACTCGGGTTTTTATTATTAATGGTTTGAAATGGAATGTGAAATTCAACTGCTGATTGGTTTCCTAACCATATTAATGATGCGAGCCTCGAACAGACGATATATTTAATTCCGTCTACTAATTTTGTTTCGATGTAGGATGGAGCATAATCAGGACAATTTTTTTGGTAAAAAGATTCTTGTTCGATCCCATTTGGAAAGCGAATGACGGTTAATAAACGGTCTTTTAAAAAAGGGAGCATATAAGGGGCGATGACTGTTAAAAATTTTAAGTAATCGTATTTTTTAATTGTTTTTTGTGACCAAAGTAGTTTCTCTATATTCGTGATGGCTACACGTTCACCGTCAATGTTTAATTCTGTTCTTGTTTTTGTACTTTTTCCCACGTACAATCCTCCCACTGCTTATCAAAGCGAAAGCGTCGAAATTTTGGGTGTCTCAACTCATTTTTGCTTACTTCTAAAAATTCTACTTCAATACAAATACTCGGTTTTACATAAAGGATACTTTGTTCTCTTTTAGTACAATTTTTCTTAATAATTGTAATAAGCGCTTCTTTTTCCTCTTTTGAAAAACCTTGACCAACTTTGCCGATCATTTTAAACTCATCATTGTGCACACAACCTATATGAAAGAAAGCATTCTTTTCGTCATAAGCTAACACAACAAAGGAGGCGATCAACAGATTTTTAATTTTTAACCAATGCTTAGAGCGTTTTCCAGGTTCCCAAAAGCTTTTTGTCTGTTTAGCGACAATCCCTTCGCCGCCTTCTTTTTTTACTAAATTCCAAATAAATGAAGCATCATCATACGTTTTTACTTCTCTAAAATTAGTAATGTCGCTATTTAACGATGAAAAAAATAGATTTAATTGTCTTTGCCGTTCATGCAATGGTTGATTTGTAAGTGGTTTTCCTTTGAACATGAGAAGATCAAAAGCTAAAAACGTCACAGGTAGTGTATTTTTAGCGTGATTAATTTTCTCTTTATCTTTTAAGCGTCCACGTTTTTGAATTTTATCAAAAGCTGCTTTGTTTTCAGTTTCTAAAACACATAATTCACCGTCGAATATGATAGGACTTACATCTTGATTTTCCGTAAGTCGTTGAAAGCATTGGACGATTTCCGGGAACTGGTCATCTAGCTCGTTTAGATTTCGGCTAATTATTTTTGTTTCTTTATCGTCAATATAAATCATTGCCCTAAACCCATCGTATTTAACTTGATAGCACCACTCGTTTCCGATAGGTATCTCTGTCACTAATGTTGGTAGCATCGGTTTTAACCATTTCACTATTAACCAGTCGCTTTCTTTTTCCTAGTGGTTTTACGCTTTTTCGGTTTCGTTTGATCAATACTTGCTTGTAACGCGTCCATTAAGTCAACAACATTCGCTTGAGGTGCTTCTTTCGCTGTTTTTACTTCATTGCCAGTAATTTTACCTTGGATTAAATCCATAAGTGCAGTTCGATAGTCGTCGGTATATTTTTCTGGTTCAAAAGTTGTGGTTAGCTGCTCAATGAGCTGAATAGCAGTATCCATTTCTTTTTTATTTAATTCCACATTTTCTGGGACGCCGGGAACTTGGTCAACGTTTCTTACCTCATCCGGAAAATAAATCGTTTCTAATACTAATGCGTTTTTATAGACTCTAACAACCGCTAAATGTTGTTTTGAGCGAATTGTAATTTTGGCAACACCAATTTTACCGGATTGTTCCATGGCTTGTTTAAGTAATGTATACGCTTTTTGTCCATTATCATTTGGCCCGATAAAATAGGAACGGTTAAAGTATATAGGGTCAATTTCCTCTAATTTTACAAAGTCGATAATTTCGACACTTTTGTTTTGTTCGTGAGTAATCTCCTCTAATTCATCCTCTTCTAATAGAACGAATTTCCCTGGTTCGTATTCATAGCCTTTGACGATTTCGTTGTTTTCGACTTCTTTTTCACAAACCGGACAAGTTCGTTCATATTTAATGGGGCTATTGCATTCTTTATGGATCATTCTTAGTTTTACGTCCTTATTTTCAGTGGCTGAAAATAACTTTATCGGAATATGAACAAGTCCAAAACTAATAGAGCCTTTCCACATTGTATGCATAATCTGTCACTCCTTTTTTATAGTGCTATGTTTATTTTTTAGTATGTGCGAATGATGGGGTAACAGTCTGTAAGCTTTTACCTATTGCGAAGTTTGTCTAAAGTTCCCATAAAAAAAATCTTGTCAAAGCTATTGTTTACGGTTAATAATGAAGAAGTAGTAGTTTGTCTTTTTAAAGGAAGTGAATCAAATTCAACCTCTATACGAAAATACACCCAATGATAAAAAACCTACCCTGTCAAGAAAGAGAAAATTAAAAACAATTCTATTCTTTCTTTTCTTCGTTTATTTAGTAGGTTTAATATATGTAACCTTATTTGCTTGGAATTACGGGGCATCCCTTGGTCCGGTTGGTCCAGGAGGAAGAAATTATAATTTAATTCCGTTTCGAAGTATTTATCGTATCGCCGTTTATAGTCCGACGATTGTTGATCCCATAAAAATTTTGATTGGTAATATTATTTTGTTTATTCCCTTTGGTTTTCTTGCACCAATTGCTGTAAAAGTATTAAGAAAATCAATGATTGTGACAACCCTACTAGGAATGCTGTTATCGCTTGCCATTGAGACTAGTCAATTTTTATTTACGTACCGTGTGGCAAATGTTGATGATGTCATTTTAAATACGTTAGGAACATTAATTGGTGTCTTATTGGTTAAAATTTGTTTTTTTATAAATTCCAAAATATATTTTTTTCCAATAGAAAAAAGGTGAATCAAGTTTTGTTGCAAGCAAAAACTTGATTCACCTTTTCGTGTAAATAAACTCTTTTAAATTATAATTTTTATTTAGCCTTCTGGTAATTAGGCAAAGACCTACTTTGCTGTTTACTGTTCTTTAATTCAATTGATTTTTTCCAACGACTATAAAAATAAATCGTCATTAAAATGATGATGGCGTAAATCGCAACAACAAAGAAAACTTCTTGGTTGGTAGATACGAGTGAATGACCTAATACGGCAAAGAGGAGCATTGCCGGTATTTTTCCTAAACTTGAAGCGACCGCGTAACTCAAAAATGATACTCGACTTACCGCACTATAGGCATTAACGATAATGGACGGAATGAACGGAATTAATCGAGAGACTAAGATCGTTATAAAAGCATTGCGCTCAAACATTGCCGTGACCATTTCTAGCCGCTTGTAGCGGTGAATGACTTTTAAACCCCAGCTTTGAAACACAAAGCGTATAAATAAAAACATAATAAGAGATGCAGCAGTAGAAGCGACCCATGTAACAAAGCCGCCTAAAAAAGTTCCATACATCGCACCGATAATACCACCAATAATCGGAAACGGAATGATTGGAAACAATGCGAAAAGTGTTCCGATAAACATGGTTAAATAAATGGAACTGTCTTGTGTTTGCTGAAACCAAGTAAGAAGTTGGTCTTGATAAATATATATAGCAATCGCAATGAATAAGTAAAAAACAAACAATAATCGTTTATTCATAGTGCCACTCCTGAAGTTTTTATTTAATATAGAGCCTATATGATTTTACCATAAAGTGATGAAAAAGCGGTGAAGATTGCCTAAAAAGACATAACTAAAACTTTCCTTTCATAAATATGTTAAGTGAGGGCTTTGTATTTAGATGTGTAATAAATTTTATAGGGGGGTCTTTAGTTGCAAATTCATACGATTCAACCGGGAGAAACTCTTTTTGGAATTGCCCAAGCTTATGGGACAACAGTAGATAATATTGTTGATGCGAATGAAATTCCAGAACCTACTCGCCTCGTCATTGGCCAAACCATCGTTATTCCAATTGTCGGACGGTTTTATTGGGTGCAGCCAGGTGATAGCCTTTGGTCGATTGCTCAAAAATTCGGAGTTAACTATATGATGTTAGCACAAATAAATCAAATTCGACCGGACGCTAGCTTACCAGTGGGATTAAGATTGTATATCCCACCATTACCAAAACCAGAAAAGGAAGTTAATGCCTACGTTGAGCCGATTGGTGATGAGGTAGGTGAAGCTTTACTTGCATCAGCCAGACGAGCCGTTCCATATTTAACGTACTTAGCACCGTTTAGTTATGAAATTGCGAGAGATGGAACACTGCGAAATCCACCTTTAGATCAGCTACCTCAAATAGCAAGAGAAGGTCAAGCAGCATTAATGATGACTATCACCAATTTAGAAGAAGGAGCATTTAGTGACGAAGTCGGTGCTATTATATTAAATGATGAAGTGCTTCAAGATGTTTTGTTAACCGCTGTTATTGAAGAAGCTCGCCGAGTTGGCTATAGCGATATTCACTTTGACTTGGAATTTTTACGACCAGAAGATCGTGAAGCGTATAATCAATTTTTACGGAAGGCTGCTGAGCGAATTCGTGCTGAAGGTTTGTTAATATCGACCGCATTAGCCCCGAAAACAAGAGCAGATCAACCTGGACCTTGGTATGAAGCGCACGATTACCAAGCGCATGGTGAGATCGTTGATTTTGTTGTTATTATGACATATGAGTGGGGTTATAGTGCAGGTCCTCCGATGCCAGTATCACCAATTGGACCTGTAAGAGAAGTGCTTGAGTATGCATTAACAGAAATGCCAAGTGAAAAAATTATGATGGGTCAAAACTTATACGGCTATGACTGGACATTGCCATTCGTTCCAGGTGGTGAATATGCAAGAGCGCTTAGTCCACAAGCTGCGATTGAATTAGCGAAAGAAAGAAATGTCGTAATAGAGTATGATTACGAAGATCAAGCACCTCATTTTAATTATTTTGATGATGAGGGAAATGAGCATAAAGTATGGTTTGAAGATGCAAGAAGTATTCAAGCAAAGTTTGATTTGTTAAAAGAGCTGAATTTGCGAGGAATTAGTTATTGGAAACTTGGTCTTCCTTTCCCGCAAAACTGGTTGTTAATTGAAGGTAATTTTGAAGTTCGGAAAATTTAATCCTTAAATGGTTTAAGGGTTATAGCCCCCCACCTCAACGTGTAGCGTAGGTGGGAACTTTTAATCAGGTGGAGCGAGACTCCATCTGATTTCTCGATGTTTCAGCTTGCTGAAACGAGTTCGCTTCGGTTATAGGGAGGTAGCTTTTACGGACGGAGAAATTTTATAATATTATAATTGATTTAGAGTACAAATGGGGGATATTTGTACTCTATTTTTTTGGTGATTCGTAGTATGTGGGTGGTGTGCATTAAATCTAAGGAGCTGCACATCATGGGGG
>SKSA01000103.1 GCA_007118195.1 Anaerobacillus sp.
GCGACGTCACCATCTAGAATGTAAATGCTGGCCCAGTTCTCTCGCTTCGCTGTAAACTTCTAACGAATTTTAGAGGCTCGCTCGAAAAACTCGGCCAGCATAAATGTATTTACATACAAAAAGGCCCATTCATCCCTTAAAGATAGGGACGAATGGACCGCGGTACCACCCTAATTATTCTAATACGTTAGAATCACTTTTAATCACATAGCCGTTAAGGCGATATGAAGTCCAATATAACGTTAGGACAAACGCCGAAGCCTACTCCTCTTACAATCCTTTTGGAAAATGTTTCGGTTCGGATGCTCAAAAGCCCATTCCAAATTACTCCACTATCTGCTTCCCACCATCACAGACTCTCTAAAAGCTTTGCAAAATGTACTCTTCTTTATCATAGCGATCAAATTACTAAATTTTTTCTAATTATACAAAACGAGGCTGGAAAAAGCAAATAAGGTTTTTAATTTTCATAAGCTTTATCACTATTGTTTTAGGGACGTCTTTTGAAAAATTTGTAATTGAGAACATTCTTGTACATATACTTGTACTAATCAAAAGACGGGAAGGCAGACCAACGTAATTGTTTAGTATGTAAAAGTTGATTAGATTTAGTGAGTAAGAAAGGGATGTGAGATTGTGGTTGATAGAAAAAATTTTATTTATTTAGCCATTCTTTGTTTTACCTTTTTATTTTTAGCCATTAATTATGAACGTTCAGACACAGCGATTAAAAGGATGGAACAAGAAGTATTAGTTGCTAATCAATTAGGAGTGTATAAAGGCGATATTGCCGAAAGTTTTCAATTAAAAAATGATAAAGGTGAACAACTACAACTTGAAAGCTTTAGAGGTAAAAAAGCAATCGTAAATTTCTTTGCTACTTGGTGTGCTCCTTGTCAAGAAGAGATGCCTACTTTAGTGGCGTTACAAGAAAAGGTTGAAAATGATAAATTTGTTGTTATTGCGGTAAATGTAACTAAAGAAGAACCGAACCGAAAACGTGTCCGTGAGTTTGTTGAACATTTCAATGTCAATTTTGAAGTACTTTATGACGAAGAAGGGGAAGTAATGGACAAATACCAATTAATCGGAATTCCAACCACGTTTTTTATTGATGAAAAAGGTAAGATCGTCGAACGAATAAACGGAATTATTACGCTAGAAATGATAAAAAACCACCCTTTTTTTGAAGGGGGACTAAACTAAGGGTGTTTTCGTAAATCGCTATATTAATAGTTGTTCAATAAATAAATATAAGAAAGCTCGAAATGAAATAAATAACGACGAGTATTGCCGAGGGAAGCCAATATACGGTATGTAACTTAGTAAACTTAATCCGCAATAATGAGTATAGTACCAATAAATTTAATACAAATATTGCCATTGCGGTGATAGAGTTAACAGATGAAACAGCTGATAAAATCGTCGATTGTCTGTAAAAAACGTCGGACCCAATTAAAATTAATATATTAAATAAATTACTCCCTAGAATAGAGCCGATGGCTAAATTATAGTTTCGTAGTTGAATAGCTATTAACACAGCAACAGCTTCAGGTAACGATGTTGAGGCTGCAATGAGAAAGCTTCCTACAAAGGTTGACCCGAGTCCTGTAATTGTTGCGATTTTATCACCAGTAATCGATAAAAATGTTCCTGAAAATAAAATGATCAATGAAGCGATGATAAATCCTATGATTGCTTTTTTTAAGGAGATCGCTGATGTCAATGAAACACCTTCATCATTTGGGTGTTGTTCAAAGCTTTGTACTTTCTTAGATAAAAGAAGCATTCCAAAAGCATAAATTAATATAAGAATAAGTGAATCTAAACCAAATCCGAAAAAGGAGTATGGTAGTTTAAAAGTTAGGGCTAAAAATACGAGAAAAGAAAGGAGCATTCCTAAATAGATGGTATATAAATGATTTTTAGAAGCAGTTTTAAAAATTTGTTGCTTCCGAAAATAAAGATCAAAACTGGCGATAATTAATAAATTAAACAAATTGCTTCCTAAAACATTTCCTACTGCAAGGTCTGGGTTATTCAATCCAATGGCTGCTAAACTTGTCGTTACTTCTGGTAGGGAAGTGGCCCCAGCGAGAAAAAGGGTTCCAATTAGCATTCCACCTAAAGCCGTTCGCTCACTTAATACGTCTGCGTAAGTGGAGAGTTTTACTGCGGCTAAGACTGTAAATAGTGCAGCGATAAAAAATAAAATAAAAACCATGATAAATTCCTCCTAAAAAATTCAAAAGAAAAAGACCCCTTTATGAAAGCACTTTAGTAGGTATCGAACAAACTAAAATACTTTCATAAAAAGGTCTTGCGTACTTTGTAAACATACAAAGCTTAATGAACCGGGTGAAAAAATTCACCGTCATGACGACTCATTAACCTAGTAGGTCGCTACTCCCCTTTTGGGCTTATTCTATTGTTGAATTAAATTTATCATGATCATAAAGTAATCGTCAATATGTTTTGTATTTAAAGAGTAAACTGTCGGTCGACTTTTCCGAACAAGCCTCTAAGGTCGGAGCGAATGTGCTCCTGCGGTTACTCGTCGCAAAGCTGCACGATGAATCACCTAAAGAAAGTACCACACAAGGTGTGACCCGTGGTCAGCAGCTTTACAGCGAAGAGAGGAAAAGTCGACCGTCATTTTTACATGCCTGATGGTGACGGTGTGCTGTCATGATGATTTTTTATTACTACATAAAAAGCATCTTAACAATTAGCTATTTCATTATGTTGCTTTAGTTCTTGCTCAATTTTCTTATCGAGTTTCCCTATAAGTGTACGTGCTTTTTCATCATCTATTGTACGATAATGGTGGTTTCCTTTAGGTTCTTCGTCCATTTCATCGGCCTTTGCAACGACCTTTTGTAAAGGTTCCAAAGTGAGTTCGCCTTGAGGTAAATACGAATCGGTATGGAGTAAAATCGCTAATGCAATTTTTTTGGCCTTTTCGGGATGTTCACCAAGTCTAATTAACAATTTATGAGCCCTTTCAGCTCCTTTAATTGCATGAATATCATTTTTTTTATACAGCTCATAATCCCATTTTCCATTTCGATACCACGTATAATGACCAATATCATGCAAAAAAGCTGCTTTCGTAGCTAAATCAGGGTCTACTCCATACTCTTTAGAGAGGTTAAATGCATGATAAGCTACAGCAATTGCATGAGACATACCAGCTCTTTTCACATATTTTTGTGTAATTCGGTGTTCGAAAATGGATAGTAAAGTAACATCTCTCATCATTTCCCCTCCTCAAAGGTTTGTAAAATTTTTAACGATGCATCTAAAAGATATTTTTACTATTATACATACGTCACAACAGTGATGCAAGTGATCTTTTTGTTTTTCCTCGAGGCCCTAGAGACCGCAGATGCAGCGCTTTGTTTTTATATTCGAAATCATCAATTGTAAAAAATGCTGTAATACGTCAAAAAATGTCTACTTTTTTTTATGAACTTATTGGTATTCATTACGAACAATTGTATAATTCTAATATAAAGAGATTAAAAAAGCTGAGAAAGTGGAGGGATCATGATGTATGTAACAATTAATGAAATCGCAGAGTATTTACATTTGTCACCAGACTACGTTTTTCAGCAAATAAAAGCAGGAAATATTCGTGCTGTTCATGACGGAGATCAATATTTAGTAAACAAAGATCAATTTTCAACTACGAGGGAAAATATCGAAAAGGAGATCTTATTATGGAAGGAAGAGCAAGCAGAAGACCTTCCTGCTGATATTGATGTGAAAGATGAAGATTAATAGACTAGAATTGAGGTAATGACAACATGGGGAAAAAATTAAAGCTTTCGATATCACTAATATTCTTTTTTTTAATTGGAATTAGTTCGGTAACATTTGCTGAAACAGAAAAGACAGCGACAGAACATGCAATTAAATTGACTGAATTAAAGCAACCAGAACTTCCGGAAAGAATGGAAAGGTTTATTTTTCAATCAGGATACCATTTTGAATATCCAGATGCAGTTCGTGGTATATTCGTAACGGGGCATTCAGCAGGAGGACAAAGATTTAATACGCTCATTGACTTATTAGATAATACGGACTTAAATTCGATGGTTATTGATATAAAGGATGATTTTGGTTATTTAACTTATGTTCCTGAAAACGAAGAATCACCTTTTTTAGACATTAGTCAGCGTTACATTAAGGATACTGAAGCAATGATGAAACGATTGGAGGAGCACGAAATTTATCCGATCGCTCGAATCGTTGTGTTTAAGGACTCTGTTTTAGCCGAAAAGCGTCCTGACTTATCGTTTACGCAAGATGGAGAAGTATGGAAAAATCGCCGTAATGAAGCATTTGTGAATCCGTTTTTAAAAGAAGTATGGGAGTATAACGTAGCAATAGCTGAAAAAGCAGCACAAATGGGTTTTAAAGAAATTCAATTTGACTACGTTCGTTTTCCAGAAGGCTTTGAAAGAAGAGATGATATTTTAACATACGGTACAGGTGAGTACAGTGATGGAGATCGTGACAATATTCAAAAACGTGTGGATGCTGTCACTGACTTTGTTGCCTATGCTAGGGAACAACTGCAAAAATATGATGTAGATGTTTCTGTAGATATTTTTGGTTATTCAGCAACCATTTCTGAAGCTCCAGGGATTGGACAAAACTTTTCAAGGATTTCTGAAAATGTTGATGTGATTTCTTCGATGATTTATCCGAGTCATTGGACTTCTTATTTTGGAATCGCTAAACCAGATTTACATCCGTATGAACTTGTGGATGCTTACGCGAAGGTTGAAAATGAAGTATTAGGTAAGTTAGAAAATCCTCCAGTATCAAGACCATGGATTCAAGACTTTACAGCTTCGTATTTAGGCGCAGGAAATTATCGAGTATACGGCAAGGAAGAAGTAGAAGCACAAATAAAGGCTCTTTACGATAACGGTATTTATGAATTTTTACTATGGAACGCTGGAAATCGCTATACACCAAATGTAAATTATAAAATCGGTTTAGATGAATAAAGGTGGTTTTTTTAATCCGAAAAAATAAACCAACCTTGCAATTGAAATTTAGGAAACGCAAGTGAAATGATGATATTTCTCTTGCGTTTTTGTTTAACAAAATTGGAAATAAGCATATACTATTAATGAAGACATGTTTATATTTTAGGGGAAAGACTTGGAGGTTAACATGAATTGGTATGAAAAGCTCAATCAATATTTCCCTATAGAGGAAATGAAATCTAAAGAGCATATGGAACTATTATTAAAAGAAAAAGGTAACATTTATCACAAGGATGAAGGTCCACATCATGTTATGATGTATGTAGAGATGGACGATTTTATCTTTATTGATTATTTGTTTGTCTCTAAAGATGCAAGAGGTCAAGGCTTAGGGAAAAAATTATTAAATAAGCTGAAAGAAAAACAAAAACCGATCATACTTGAAGTAGAACCTGTTAATTATGAAGACACTGATACAGAAAAAAGGCTAAATTTTTATGAACGAGAAGGTTTCCATCATGCGAAAGCAATCGGTTATCAACGGAGGTCTCTTGCTACAAAAGAAATTACAGAGTTAGAAATTTTATATTGGTCTCCAGAAGACGACGATGAAGAAACGATTTATGAAAAGATGAAACAAACGTATGAAATGATTCATACGTATAAAGATGAACAATTGTATGGCGAGTCTTATCAAGATGTGGACGAGGTGCTCTCTTTTAAAGAGTCTAAAAATTGACCTCAAAATATAACAGGCGTTACTGAATCTGATGAAAGAGGAAGGTGTCTAGCATGAAAGGAAGAGATAAAAAGCGCAAAAAGAAAAGAGAATTTTTAAAAGAATTAAAAAAGAAATTGCCTGGCTTAAAACGAATTCCAGGAAGAGGTCCAGTATCATCAAATTTTAAAACAACTGCATGAGGATTTGTATAGGTAATACTAAAAAAGGTGATTACTTCCGACGTTTGGGGCTGTAGCAAGCTTCATGCAAAGCGTGAAGCTTCTGAAAATAAAAGAGCATCGAGACAATTTCATTTGTCTCGATGCTCTTTTATTTTTAAAAGGCTAGTCCAAAACACGATAATTATACGAAATAAATTTTAAAAATATAGGTTTAGTATAAAAGATGAGAGGGTATTAAATAAAAGGGAAGTCTTATTAACACTATGTACAAAGTGTATAAATTTTGTTTATTTAATTTTCAATCAGGGGTGTTCAAATTAGAATGATTATTGTATAATTTGATTATCAACTGATTATCAATTAACAAATAATAATGGTATATATAAATTCAAGAGTTGGATAAATGGAAGGGAGAATTTGAAAATGGTAAAACTATTTACATCCCCAAGTTGTACATCATGTAGAAAAGCAAAAGCGTGGTTAGAGGAGCATAACATTGAATTTGTTGAAAGGAATATTTTTGCTGAACCATTAACGATTGAAGAGGTTAAAGAAGTAGTGCGCATGACTGAAGATGGAACAGATGAAATTATTTCGACACGTTCTAAAGTATTCCAGGAATTAAATGTTGAAGTAGATACTCTATCAATGCAACAACTCTTCAAAATTATAAGTGAAAATCCTGGTTTATTGCGAAGACCAATTATTTTAGATGAAAAGCGCCTTCAAGTAGGATACAATGAAGCTGAAATTCGTCGTTTCTTGCCACGTAAAGTTCGTTCTTTCTTTTTGCAAGAAGCTCAAAGAGCAGCAAACGAATAAATTAAAAATATACAAGTTAAAGAGGCTGCACTATAGAGTGTGCCTCTTTCGTTTTTTATAACTTAATTTCAAAGGTACGCTTTTTAAAATAGTTAGATAACCACCCTAAAAGGATAACAGCGATGATTGCAGTAATTTGTAATAAAACCGAAATTACGGGATGATGTGAAAAAAGAGCGCTGAACATTGGTTCATGAATAATCATTTTTGTCGCTGTATAAGCAAGTATTCCAGCTCCGATATAAATGATGATTGGAAACCGTTCGATCGCATATAAAATGATTTTGCTACCCCATATAATGATTGGAACGGATACTAATAAACCGATAATTACTAAGGTTTTATTTCCATGAGCAGCCCCTGCAACAGCGAGCACATTGTCAAAACCCATAACTATATCTGCAATGATGATGGTTTTTATGGCAGCAATAACGGTGGTTTTTCCTTGTACTGCCCTATCATCTTCCATGTCTGTTAAAAGGTGATAGGAAATATATAATAATAACGCACCGCCAATGGCCATTAGAAAAGGAATAGTAAGAAGGGATACGGCAAGAATTGTTAAAGTAATTCTAGCAACAATGGCTAAACCAATTCCTAGGAAGATGGCTTTATTTCTAATATTTGTAGGTAAGTTTCGGCATGCTAACGCAACAACAATAGCATTATCTCCACCTAATATAATATCTATGCTAATAATCGTTAATAATGGAATAATGAACTCCATATCTAGGCTCATGGACACACCTCTTAAATGAAATATGAATAAACAAATAATAACAATAATAAAAAGCTATTTAAAAAAACTACAAATAAATGCTAAAATAAAAGGACAACTTATTAACTAAACATATCACTTTTTAAAAGGTTTCATTCCTGATTTAGTAAAAAAATCAAAATTAATTGTCCAAATATTGTTTAGCAGTTAATTTTCATTCTGAATTGATTTATCATAGAATAGAAGTATAATATATGAAAAGGAATTGCTTATTCCGTTTATCTCTAACGGAAAAGGTGACGGAAAAGGTTATCTTAATAATCTCTAAGGGATCCAACGTCCTTTCCGCCATTTGATTTCGCTAGAAGGGAGAGGAGAATTATGGAAATAGAAAGATTAAATGAGTCAACAATTAAATTTTTTATAACGTACAAAGATATAGAGAATCGTGGATTTGATCGGGAAGAAATATGGTATAACCGAGAACGAGGCGAGGAACTATTTTTTGAGATGATAAACGAAGCCAATGATATAGAAAACTTTGAGTTAGAAGGTCCGTTATGGATTCAGGTACAGGCGCTTGATAAAGGGCTAGAGATCATTGTAACGAGAGGACAAATTACGGATGGTAATGTAAAATTAGAAATCCCTGTATCGAATGAACAAGTCAATTTACCTGTTGATGAAAATATTGTCGATATACTTGATGACAACTTCGTTAAAAATAAGAAAAAAGAAAATGAGGATGAGGAACCAGAATTATTGGACCTTGTTATAGGGTTTAATGACTTTGAAGATGTCATAGCTTTAAGCCATGGCATTGAGATTAGAGGCTTTCAAAATGCTTTATACCATTTTGAAGGATATTACTATTTATTCGTAATGTTTACCGACGAATTTCCAGAAGATGAACAAGATGACATCTTAAGTCAAATTTTAGAATTTGGTTTTGAATCCGAAATTTCGATTCACCGAATTCAGGAGTATGGAAAAGAAATTATTATTGATGAAGCATTGCAAAATTTAAAAACTATGTTTGAAAAATAATTAGATACGAACTTAACAAAGGGGTCTGCACTTCCTTGAAAAGATACAATATGAACACCTCTAAATAAGAAGGTCTCATCGATTACAGTTATCTTATAGAGGAAGTGGCAGCCCTTTTTGATTTGCTAACAGTAGCTTACGCTTTTCTTAGAGAGGTAGAACAAACTTATGAAAAAGAAACTACAAGTGTTACTATTTTTAATTATTGTTGGTACAGCTTTATACATAACAAAGGATTACTGGGAAGGTTGGATCGTTGGGGCGGTTACTTTTCTTTTTTCATTATCTGCTTTCTTTATTGCCATTGTCATTTTCTTAGAAAATCGGCATCCATCTAAAACTGTCACATGGTTAATGGTTCTCGCAATTTTCCCGGTACTAGGCTTCTTCTTTTACTTAATGTTTGGACAGAATCACCGGAAAATGAAAACATTCACGAAAAAAGCGATCATGGATGAACAAGCTTTAGATCGTATTGAAGGTAGTAAACCACTTAATGAAGATGAGTTAAGTAAAATGGGGGAAGATCAACAACTTCTTTTTCGCCTTGCTCACCGTTTAGCAAACAATCCAATCTCCTTTGCTACTGACACTAAAGTTTTAACGGATGGAAAAGAAACGTTTGCCCATATTCTTAAAGCTTTAAAAGATGCGACAAATCATATTCACATGGAATATTACATAGTTCGTAGTGATGAACTCGGTAATGAAATTAAAGATATTTTAATTGAAAAAGCAAAAGCTGGAGTGCAGGTTCGTTTTCTTTATGATGCTGTAGGGTGCTATCTCCTTTCAAAGTCATATATAAAACAATTAAGCGATGCTGGGGTAGAAATGGTCCCTTTTGCGCCTGTAAAAATGCCTTTTTTAAACCATAAAATTAATTATCGTAACCATCGGAAAATCATCGTTGTAGATGCACAACTAGCTTTTGTTGGTGGATTGAACATCGGTGATGAATATTTAGGGAAAAATCAATATTTTGGGCATTGGCGCGATACTCATTTATTTGTTCGAGGTGAAGCGGTACGTTCTCTGCAGCTCATATTTTTAAGAGACTGGTATTATATGACGAGAGAAACGTTGTTAAAACAAAGCTATTTATCTCCGGAACTTCCTAAAAAAGAGCAACTTGGCGGTGTGCAAATGATTGCAAGTGGCCCTGATACCAGGTGGGAAGTGATTAAAAAGTTATTTTTCTCGATGATTACTTCATCAAAAAAGTCTATTTGGATCGCCTCTCCATATTTCATTCCTGATGATGATATTTTATCGGCGTTAAAAATTGCAGCTTTAAGTGGCGTTGATGTTCGAATTTTAGTACCAAATAGACCTGATAAAAGAATCGTTTTTTATGCTTCACGCTCTTATTTTCCTGAACTATTAGAGGCGGGGGTAAAAATATATGAATATAATCGTGGCTTTATGCACAGTAAACTATTGATTGTTGATAATGAAATCGCTTCTATCGGTACTGCTAATATGGATATGAGAAGTTTTCATTTGAATTTTGAAGTGAATGCCTTTTTATATAAAACAAAGAGCGTTCACACTCTTGTGAGCGATTATATTTATGATATGGAACACTCAACAGTCATAAGTTATGAAAAATTTAAAAAGAGATCGATTTTCAAAAGGGTGATTGAATCAACTTCAAGATTAATGTCACCTTTACTTTAAAATGAAAATAAATGGGCCTTGAGGTGCTCATTTATTTTCAAGATTTATTTCTTCTCAAAAGACGATGCAAAAAGCAACAAAGTTTATGAAAACAGCTATTTTCAAATGTTATAAAGATTAACATTCAATAAAAAAATAAATCAAGGAGGGAGTTCGATTGCTTGTTGCAAGACTTAGTGACGGTTCTTTAATTTCTTTATATGAAAAAAGTCTAAAAAGGGAAACGTTATTAAAACTAAGAAGGGAGAAACAGTTTTATTGTCCGGCCTGTTGTAAAGAAGTGATTTTAAAGCTAGGTAAAAAGCAAGCGTGGCATTTTGCTCATAAAAGAAAAATAAGCTGCAACGATTATCTAGAAGGGGAAACAGATTATCATATCGCGGGCAAGAAGTTATTATATCATTGGTTCGTTAAGCAACAGTTCCAAGTACAGCTAGAGCCTTATTTACCGGTAATAAAACAAAGGCCTGATTTATTAGTAAAAACCAAAGGGGGAAATTACGCAATTGAATTTCAATGTGCAAAAATTCCACATCATATTTTCGTAAAAAGAACGAGAACATATCAAAGTCATGATTACATTCCTATTTGGATTTTAGGTGGAAATCAAATAAAACGTGTAAAGACGAATTTTTTCAAAATAAATAGCTTCCATTGGCAATTCACTTTTAATCCTCAGCATAAGAAAAACCATTCCCAGATCATCGCTTTTTGTCCTGAAAATCAACTTTTTATAAAACTAAATAATTTGGTTGCCTTATCAGCAAATCGCTCTATTAGCACTCCTACATTTCATCCACTAAATGAATTTTTCTTTTCTACAATCTTCCAAACAACAAATACTTATCCCAAAACCGATGCATGGCTTGCCTCAAAAAGGATGTGGCGGAACTACAGACTGCACCTAAGTGAAGCGCAGCATTTCCTTAGAAAATTATATTTGAGTAAAGGTATTCCCTATACATTATTTCCTTCAGAAGCGGGAGTTCCAGTTCTTTTTCACGAATTTATTGAAACTCCGACTTACATTTGGCAAAGTTGGATTTTAGAAATGTTTATCAGTAATAAAGAAAATGGCAGTAAGTTTCATTTCAATTTAGTTAAAAGAGCTTTTTCATCTCTTGTAAAAAAAGGTGTTTTTCATATTCGAATGCTTCCGTTGAAAGAAGTTGGAAGTGAGTATTCTGCTTTAAAAAACTATTTGTTTTTTTTATGCTACATGAATGTACTTTCGGCAAAAAACAGGGGAGATTTGTTTATAATAAATAGAAATGTGGTAATGCCAAAAACGATAGAGCAAGCAGTAGAAACTGATAAGAAGGTGGAAGTGAAATTTCGGAGGATGGGAAATGATGAATTATTTCGATAGTAGTATTATTTTTTGAAAAATAAAAAGGATTATTTCTATATAGTAACGAACAATATTATTTGAGTATGAAAAATGGAGGTGTTTATTTTGGAAGAACAAAAGAAATCAAAACAACTTCCAAAACGTGAAGAGATCCCAGTTGAAAGAACATGGGATGTGGAAGATATTTTTGCAACGGATGAGGAATGGGAAAAAGAATTTAAAGAAGTAAAAGAAGAAATGCCTAAATTACAACAGTTTAAAGGTCAATTAGCAACTAGTAGTGATAAACTGTTTGAATGTCTGAAGTTTCAAAATGAAGTAAGTATGCGTTTAGGCAAACTTTACGTATATGCCCACTTAAAAAGTGATTCAGATACGACAAATTCATTTTATCAAGGCTTAAACGATCGAGCAGCAAATTTATCAACTCAATTTAGTAATATTGCCTCGTTTATCATTCCAGAATTATTAAGTATTCCTGAAGAAAAGATTAACGAATTTGTGTCTGAAAACGATAATTTAAAAATATATAAACACGCATTGGATGAAACGAATCGCCAGCGTCCACATGTTCTAACTGAGAAAGAAGAAGCACTTCTTGCTCAAGTGAGTGAGGTGACAGCTACTCCAGCAAATACTTTTGGCATGCTCAATAATGCGGATCTAAAGTTTCCGACGATTAAAGATGAGAACGGTGAAGACATAGAAGTAACTCATGGCCGCTACATTCGCTTTTTAGAAAGTAGTGATCGTCGAGTGAGAGAAGATGCTTTTAAAGCCGTTTTTGAAACGTATGGTAAGTTTAAAAATACACTTAGTAGCACGTTAGGTGGAAATGTTAAGAAAAATTTGTTTAACGCGAAAGTTAGAAATTATGAAACTGCTCGCCAAGCAGCGCTAGACAATAATAATATTCCTGAAGTCGTTTATGATCAACTTGTTGATACGGTGAATGATCACTTACATCTGTTACACCGCTATGTCGCTTTACGAAAAAAAGCTTTAGGTCTTGATGAAATTCATATGTACGATTTATATACACCAATCGTTAAAGATGTAAAGATGGAAGTTCCTTATGAAGAAGCACAAGACCTTGTGATCAAAGGTGTAGCCCCATTAGGAGAAGAATATGTCAATATTATTAAAGAGGGCTTTGATAAACGATGGGTTGATATTGAAGAAAATGTCGGTAAGCGCAGCGGTGCTTATTCTTCAGGAACGTACGGAACAATGCCGTATATCCTAATGAACTGGCAAGATAACGTAAATAATTTATTTACGCTCGCTCATGAATTCGGCCATTCCGTCCATAGCTATTACTCTAGAAAGAAACAGCCATATCATTATTCTGGATACTCTATTTTCGTTGCTGAAGTTGCATCGACGTGTAACGAAGCATTACTAAATGATTATTTACTGAAAATAACAGAAGATAAAAAGAAAAAGCTATACTTACTTAACCATTTCTTAGAAGGATTTAGAGGTACTGTATTCCGTCAAACGATGTTTGCTGAATTTGAAAAGTTAATTCATGAAAAAGCGGCGAGTGGTGAACCATTGACGCCTGAGTTATTAACGAAAACGTATTATGAATTAAATCAAAAATATTTCGGTGAAGATATCGTTATTGACGAGGAGATTGGATTAGAATGGGCGCGTATTCCGCATTTCTATTACAATTTTTACGTATACCAATATGCAACGGGCTATAGTGCTGCTACAGCGTTATCAAAACAAATTCTTGAAGAGGGTGAGCCAGCAGTCACTCGTTACATTGATTTCTTGAAGGCGGGAAGTTCTGATTACCCGATTGAAGTGTTAAAACGTGCTGGAGTAGATATGACAAGTGCAGATCCAATTAAAGAAGCTTTAGCAGTATTTGAAAAAACACTTAATGAAATGGAACAATTATTATTTGAAGAATAGAAATGAAGGGCTGTCTCAAAACAAAGTGTCAGACACCGTTAAGGCACCAAATAAAGACGGATAATATATCTATACGTCATTATTTAGTAAGTTGCGCCTGGTGTCAATCACTTATGGGACAGCCCATTTTATGAAAATCCGCGAAACCTTCTTCTTTCATTAAAGCAATGTACAGTGAAAAAAATTGATACAAGCAATAATGGGGAAGATAACCATAGTGGAAAAAAATTCAATAAACTTAAAATAAAAATCCAAAATGTAACAAAGATGAAAAGTAGGCCAATTAAAAACATTACTTGATACACTTATGTCCCCTCCATTGATTACTTTTCGCAAAAGTACAAGATGTATTTCAAAGTTAGCGGGCTTGATGTGCGTTCAGCTTTTATAATAACTATGAAGAGTTAGTACAAGTTATGCCTAGCAAACGATTCGTGAATAATTTGTGAACTAATTCACAAACGTATTGAAAAAGAGTTCGTTATTTGGTAAATTATAAATGTGAAAGAGATCACATAACTCCCCCTAGGTTTATGTGAATAAAATCACCCCTTATAAATGAAAGTAACGGAAATTTTGCAAAAAACATAAAAAAAGCTAGGTCTCCCCAACCTGGCTTTTTTTATGTTTTAATAATGCAGAAATTTCATTTTTGAAACTGGATGGAATAAAGGCTTCTTTCACGGGCTGTCGCCGATGAGCGGGCGTCTTGCGCATTTTTTACTCTCCGAGATAGCGCCAAAAGGTTCCGTATTTAACGGGTACACGTTCGACGATTTGTCGTAGTACTAACTTTTTCATTTCCTTTTCAACTTCTTCAATCGTTAAATTATAAACAACAGAGATTTCTTTTGAAGCGACAAATGTATATTCTTTTAAAAAGTCTTCGAGAAAAGTGGGAGGTGATGGTATCGGTTTTTCATTAAGCATTTCCTCGAGAACCTTTACATAGACGTCATAATCATAAAGTCCAG
Organism: Anaerobacillus sp.; assembly: GCA_007118195.1. GTDB lineage: Bacteria > Bacillota > Bacilli > Bacillales > Anaerobacillaceae > Anaerobacillus. Next base: position 14,425 of record SKSA01000103.1, read on the forward strand.
TTACCATAAGCCCCTCATCTTCAAAGTTGTCATTAAAGACAACTAAAGTAGGGAAGTACTCTACCCCCATTTCTTTCGTCGTTTTTAAATCGCACTGCAGGGCTTTAATTGCACCTTCTGATTGAAGATCTTCCTTAAATTCCTCAATATCCAGTTCTTCAATACTTTTAGCACATTCGACTAATACGCCTTCATTTTCTATATTTTGTTTATTTAAAAACAGTAGTTCCTGTAATTTTCTTAAATATCTTATCCCAATTTGTTTGCCTTGAAGTTCAGCTGCTTTTATAGCAATTGAAGCAGCAAATGGAGTAGATATTGGGTTTTCAAGCCAGAGATCTCCATCACATGACATCCCAGTTCTACTTGCAGTTCTTTCCCATGATTGTGCTAAATCTTTATTTGATTTTTTTTCATTACAACATTGTAACTTTCCACCAATTAAGTAACGAATTTTAAAGTAACTACCATAATTCATTTTTAATTTTTTTAATATTGGCTCAAGAGCCCAACACTCTGGACAGACGGGATCAACAAAAGTGTAGATTTCTAATGGCTTTTTATTTTGATTAGGACGTTTTGATTCTTGATCATCACAGCCACAAAGGCCTAAATCATCATTACAATCTGAATGAGAGTTGTTACACGACAACTAGATCCCTCCTTTCCGTAATCATAAGATGTTTTCTAGTTATAGTATTTGCGTTTTCTTACTTGTTAGTGCACGCGACCAAGAAGCTTGCACTTTTCTTATTTATTAACCATATGATAAGCGGTTTGAGTTAAGCGTTCAAAAATATATTCACGAACAGGACCTTCTAATTGTACTTCATCCATAGCATCATTCATGCATTCTAGCCAAGCTTCTGCTCTTTCCTCGGTAATAGGGAAAGGCATGTGTCTAGCTCTAAGCATCGGATGACCATGTTCTTTTGTATAAAGTTGTGGGCCCCCGAGAAATTGCGTTAAAAATTGCTTTTGTTTTCTGATCGTCTCTGTTAAATCATCAGGGAATATAGGAGTTAAAAGTGGATGTAGTTGTACTTTATGGTAAAAAGTTTCTACTAGCTCATCCAAAACTTGTTTACCTCCCATTGCTTCATAAGGAATATTTGAATGTGTATCCATAGTTGTCTCCTCACATTTGTTTCAATAGACGACCAAACGAACATAAAATGTATTCTGGTGTCTTTTGAAAGTAAAGTTAATGTTATGTACCATCATTGTAGCAAGTGGGAGTACTTGACCGCAAATATTCAGCTTAAGATGTAAATTGCCGGTCGCATTCTCGGTCGGCAAATGTATTTTCATACAAAGAAAGTGCCTGGTCACTTAGAAAGTGAGCAGACACTATAAACGCGCTCCCTGTTAAAGGGTATAATATGTGTTTAATACTTTAGGGACATAACTTTGAGTTTCTTTAAATGGTGGAATACCACCGTACTTATCGACATTTCCAGGACCAGCATTGTAAGCAGCTAGTGCGAGTGATTTATCACCATCATAACGGTCTAACATTTGCCGTAAGTATTTCGTGCCACCATTAATGTTTTCTATAGGATCAAAAATATTTGTAACATTTAATCCTCTAGCAGTAGTGGGCATTAGTTGCATTAACCCAACAGCACCTGCATGACTACGAGCATTTGGATTAAAGTTAGATTCATGCTTAATCACTGAATAAATGAGTTTAGGGTCTACATTATATTTTTTTGCAGCAGCTTCAATATAAGTTTGATACGTCTCTTCTTTCGAACCCAATGAATGCTTCAATGGCTCAAAATTTTGAACAGGGCCCTGTTTAAGATGAGACAAATGTAGAGGGATATTTTGTTGATTGATTTTGTCAATATTACTAAATGACTTAGTGAGTTTTTTTTGTAACTCAATTTCTAACATATTAGAAAATACCGTTTGAAACGGTGAATTTGTTGAATTACTGCTTTTTTGTAAATTTCGAATGGCGTGCAGTTCAAACATGTGCTCAAACGTTGAAGAAATTTTCATTCGCACCCCTCTTTCTTTATTGTTGTTCTAATTTCTTTGTGAAAAATCTTCGAATCTTATTTTCAGTTTTGATCATCGGAATGTTATTTTGTAAAAAAAGCTTTGCAAAAATGTCTTTCCCTTTTTGTTCATCTGTTACTTCATATTCAATTTCAAAGTCTTCCACATCTAAGTAGAAACTGTGATCAAACACCAGTGTTCCGCCGATGTAGGGTATTTCAGCTCTTTTAGTTATTAAGGTACCTAAAAAACGACACTCTTTTATGTCGATTTCAAATGAGTTGAAAAGGTGTTCGGCAAGTGAACCTTTAGGTAGAGGGCCACCTTTAAGCGCGATTTCGGCTTCATCTTTTGTCAAAGCTTGATGGGTTTCTAATAAGCCTACTTCATGTGGTTGTTTTAACGTCATTGTATATTTTTCAGATTTTTCCCTAATTCTTAAAGCACACTTGTGGCTTTTTAATTGAAAATTAGTAGTATCAAAATAATGGTTAATTTGTTTTTTAAACTGAGAATTGTCAATTTCGAATGCTGTTAACAAAGTTTCGAAATCATTTTTTGTCACAATATTTTTAAATTCAATTTCAATTTCTTGAGTCATATGAAAACCTTCTTTATTATAATAGTTTAAGTTAGTTAAGATCTCAGTCGAATTTGATTAAATCTATTTTTAATAATACTATTTTTTGTTGTGCAATGGTAGCTATACATTATCGAAAAAATGCTATTTATGGTACACTTATGTCGTAAAATGCTAATGTTGGAGGAATTAGGATGGCCCAAAAAATCAAAGTAACAAAATTAACAGTCGATGATCGTGAAGTAAAAGTGTTCGTTGATGAACAACAATTATTAACAAATAAACAAATTCAACCTGAAGGAAGAATGTTAGCGGATTCTGATCATTTATCCTTTATTTACATACTTGATGTTGAGGAAGACTATATATACGTTAGTTTTCCAGATGAACTGTGGAGTGACTTAAATATTGCTCTTCAAAAGAACTTACCATTCTTTTTACAAATTGATGAAGATACAAGAATACCACTTGTTCAGTTTCAAGAAGAATTACAATATTTTATTTCAAATATAAACGAAAACAGTAATTATGGAGAAAAAATGGTTGAAGTTGTCAGTAAGTTTTTTACCAATGAAAATCTGGGGTGACAAAAGATGAATTGGGATGTTTTTTTAGCGCCATATCAACAAGCGGTTGAAGAAATAAAGATAAAATTACGAGGTGTACGAAAACAATATAACATGTCTTCTTCTAGTCATACCCCGATTGAATTTGTTACTGGAAGAATTAAACCAATTTCCAGTATTCTCGACAAGGCAAATAGAAAAAATATTCCTCTTGAGGAGCTCGAATCAAGAATGCAAGATTTAGCTGGAGTTAGGGTGATGTGTCAGTTTGTCGAGGATATTGATGCCGTGGTTAAATTGATTCGCAGGAGAAAAGATTTTGAAATCATTGAAGAGCGAGATTATATTGCGAATAAAAAAAGAAGTGGGTATCGAGCGTATCATCTTGTCATTAAATATCCGGTACAAACGATTGATGGAGAAAAGAAAATACTTGCCGAAATTCAAGTAAAAACCCTAGCAATGAATTTTTGGGCAACAATTGAGCACTCTTTACTTTATAAATATAGTGGTGAGATACCTGAAGAAATTATTGAACGACTTCAAAGCGCTGCTGAAGCAGCATTTCGACTCGATGAAGAAATGTCACAAATTCGCGGAGAGGTTTTAGAAGCCCAAGCTATTTTTAGAAAAAAAGAGGAAGAGCAAAGAAGCCATTAAATAATTTTGAAGCTTAAATTTAGTTGGAAAGTGAAGCTTTCTAGCTTTTGGAAAAGTCTTTTACACTAACAAATAGAAGGGGGGCTATTGTCTGATATGAAGTTTGCAGTAATTTCTAGAGGCGACGAAAAGTCCAATGGCCTAATGCAAAAAATAAAAAATTATTTATTAGAATTTAACTTGATTTATAACGTTGAAGAACCTGACATCGTCATCACAGTTGGTGGAGATGGAACGCTGTTATATGCGTATCATGAATATACACATCGTTTAAGCGAGACCGCTTTTGTTGGTGTTCACACCGGTCACCTAGGTTTTTATGCTGATTGGAAACCTGAAGAGGTCGAGCGATTAGTGATCCATATAGCGAAAACACCCTATAAAATTGTTGAATATCCATTACTAGAAGTGATTATTCGGCATACGGACTCTACCAAATCAGAAAGGCACCTAGCGTTAAATGAGTGTTCTGTTAAAAGTGTTGTTGGTTCATTAGTGATGGATCTTGAAATAAAAGGGGAATTATTTGAAACATTTCGTGGTGACGGCCTTTGTATTTCCACACCTTCTGGTAGTACGGCGTATAATAAGGCTCTTGGGGGTGCGATTTTACACCCTTCACTCGCTTCTATTCAAGTTTCGGAAATGGCATCGATTAATAATCGTGTTTATCGAACGATCGGTTCACCACTCGTTTTACCACAACACCATACATGTCTTCTAAAGCCATTGAATGACGTAGATTTCCATGTTACGGTCGATCATATTTCGATGATTGAGAAAAGTGTTAAATCTATTCAATGTCGAGTTGCAGAAGATAAAGTCAGGTTTGCACGTTTTCGTCCATTCCCATTTTGGAAACGAGTAAAAGAGTCATTTATTACGGATTAATAGTTTAATGAATTTCATAATTCAATATTATCGCCATTAAGTATCTATATGTAGTTGCGTTAAATCGCTCGCAACTACATATAGATTGATATGGCTCAATTTAGGTAATTATGAAATTCACTCA
>SKSA01000197.1 GCA_007118195.1 Anaerobacillus sp.
CTATATGATACGTAGAGCTATTGTGACCGCCAACACCATTAGTAACTACTGTTGGATCATAGCAAAGTTGAACCGTTCCATCTCGTAGTATAATCTCATGATAGCCACCAGTTGACCAACCAAGGCCTTTCCAACGATTGTTCCAAAAGGCCCAAAAATCACCACCATTTGTTGCCGTATGATGACGAGCGACCTTCTTAATGTCAGATTCAGAACGCCGACTCGAACGTTTCGGGGTTTCACCACGAATATCTTGAATGTTCGACATACCCTTTTCCTCCTTTTTAACTCTCTATATAAATAATATGCTGTAATGCACTAAGGAGGTGAGAAATTCTAAAAAAAAGCGCAAGCGCCTTGATCACGAGCAAAAGGACTGAAGTGTCCGAGCTCGTAGGCGCCTGGAGCTAGACAACTTTCCAAGTTTAAAATATACTTTCTTATCTTTTAAAAAAACCTGTGAGCTACTATTTAAACAAATAGCATTCACAGGCTTTTTCTCAATTATATTTTATTTCATAAGTCCAATAATATTATATCCACCGTCAACGTGTAAAATTTCACCAGTAATACCTCGTGAAAGATCACTCATTAAGAATAGCGCTGCGTCCCCAACTTCTTCTTGAGTTACAGTCCGTCTTAGTGGTGCACTAGCTTCAAACTCATCGACCACTTTATTAAAGTCTGAAATTCCTTTTGCTGCCAATGTTCTGATTGGGCCAGCAGAGATTGAGTTAACACGAATCCCCTCTCTACCAAGGTCATTAGCCAAATATTTCACACTAGCGTCAAGTGATGCTTTAGCTACACCCATAACATTATAATGTTTTACGACACGTTCTCCGCCTAAATATGTGAGAGTAATGATACTTCCCCCCTCTGTCATTAAACCTCTAGCTGCTTTTGTAACTGCTGTAAGCGAATATGAACTAATATTTTGTGCAAGTAGGAAGCCTTCTCGTGTCGTATCTAAATATTCCCCACCTAATTCATCTTTATTAGCAAAGGCGATACAGTGAGCGACACCATGAATTGTACCAACTTCTTCTTTTATTGTGTTAAACGTTGCATCGATTTCTTCATCACTTGATATATCACAAGGCAAAACAAGAGAATCTTTTCTTTCTAATGTTTCAGCTAAGTCTCTAACATTTTTCTCTAATCTTTCTCCTGCGTATGTAAAAATAAGTCTTGCTCCTGCTTTCGATAGTGACTGAGCAATTCCCCAGGCAATACTACGTTTATTAGCAACGCCCATAATGACATACGTTCGATTTTCTAACGATAAATTCATCAAAAAATCCTCCTTTTATTTAAATGTATAAGTTGTTATTAGCACTTGGTCCTAATAATTATAGCACGTACCTATAAATTAGCAAAGATTTGTTTTTTAGAAAAACTTGTCTTGTCGCCAAAGTTTTATGACGAAAGCTTCAGTTTTTCTTATACTATCATCAAATTCAACTTATAAATTCTGAGAGTGTAAAAAAAAGGGTAAGCCAATCAACCTTGACCTACCCTTTACTCGTTTCTATATTTCGTTTTGTAAAGTAGCAGTGTGAACATTTATAAATAACATTTTGATTTGCTTGAGCTGTTAAGACGTTTTCAATGTTATCTTTCTGGTTAAACTCGGGGCAATAAACTTGAATTTGGTCCATAATCATGTCACCTCATCTATATCATTTGCCCCAATAAAATGTTTATTCAAAAAAACCTCGTAGCTTTTGAACGTGCTTTAAGCTCCCCGTTACGACGATGCGGTCACCAACTTGTAGTCGTGTGTCACCGTGTGGAACAATCGCTTCATTTCCCCTAAAAATTCGAACAAAAACCGTATCTCCTAAATAAGGGAACTCTCGTAACCTTAATCCATCAAATTGAGGATTATTAATATCCATTTCATAAAGACCATTTTCCTGCTTACTAAACATATTAATTACACTTGGGCTTTCGATCAAAGCTCTGACAATAATTTGCGTTGATAAAAAAATTGAAAAAACATCAACGCCAATTTTTCGTAAAAAATCAATGAGGACTGGTTTATCTACCCTCGCAATAACTCTTTGGACCCCTAGTTCTTTTCCTTTCTTGGCAACTTCAAAGTTTTTCTCTTCATCACCTGTCGCAACGACTAAAATATCTGTTTCAAACACTTTTTTATTTTCTAATGTGCTTAAATAAAAGTCTGGTATTTCTTCTATTGAAAATGCACTTTCAGGTTTTAAAGCTTCAATTTTTTGCTGTTTTGTATGATAAACATACGTTACGAACCTTTCACCATCTAAATTTAACGAAAGCGGCATCGTTAACTGATTAGCACCAACAAAAACAACCTTCTGGCGATCAGCGGCAATAGCTTGTAATGGGAACAGCTTCTTAAATACAATGGGTGTCACGATACATGATATAACAGCCACTAATATTAAAGCCGAGGCTAGTTGAGTATCAATAATTCCTATTCGTTCACCGATTGCAACTGCGGCAATGACTAATGATAATGTTGAAGTTAGTAAAAAGCCCGCGCCAATCGTCGTTTTCCAATCATACCATCTCTTTAAAATTAAAGAAGGTAAAACTTTTGAGATTAATAATGCTAAGAAAAGTAAAGGAATCAGAAGTAGTACTTTTGAATCTTCGAACAGAGCCCAAATATCGAGACCAACTCCAACCATCACGAAAAAAATAGGTATTAAAAATCCATAGCCAAAGGAATCTAATTTTTTTACCATCTCTGGGTTAGGCGACAGTAATGACACTAAAACCCCAGCTAAAAAAGCTCCTAGTATGTTTTCTGCTCCTACTGTTTCAGATAAGGCAACTAACAAAATAATTAACGTAAAAATTGCCCTTGTATCAATTTGAATAGTACCTTTTGTCATTGTCTCAAAATAAGATTGTTCTCTAAAGTGTTTACCTAATAAGTAAATCAATATCCCAACTGCAAAAAGAATTAATATAAGCCATGTATTACCACCATCTTGGCTATATAGTGACACAAATACTGCTAATAAAATCATCGTGACTAAATCGGCAATTACAGCGACTAGTAAAATGATTTGCCCAATCGCTTTGTTCATTAAATTAGCTTCTTTTAACGTTGGTACAACAACCCCTAAAGAAATCGTTGAGATAATAAGTGTCATTAAAAATGCACTACTAATGTAACCTAACGCGACAAACAACAAAGAAAGCAAGTATGATAAACCAAATACAAAAACAAAAATAAGTGAAGCAACTAAAAATGCATTTGGTTCTTGTTTTCCATTAGGTAATAACGCTTTTTTCTTTTTGTTCATAAACGCAGAAAAATCAATTTCAAGACCACTTAAAAACATTAAAAAGATAAAGCCTAATAACGAAAGCGTTTCTAACCATATGTCAAATTGAACAATATTAAATCCGCTCTTTCCAATAATAATCCCTGCAATAATTTCAGCAACAACAACAGGAATTATTTGTAGCCGTAGCCGATGCAAAATAACTGGAATTAAAAAAGCAATCGTAACAACGATCACAAGAGATGCTACCGATGCATGTTCTTCCACGAAAAAACCTCCATCCACTATATAAGTTTGATTAGTTTTACCTATTATCGGAAAATGATAAAGTATAACATGTGAAAACCTAACCATCATAAAGAATAAGGTTTTGTTTGTCAATAACTAAAAACTATACAAACCCTATAATCACTAATATGATTCTTTTTTCCGCTTTAATCGTAATTTTTTAAAATAAAAATAAGGAGAGTTCACAATGATTGACGTTATAGGTGATATACATGGCTGTTATGATGAGTTTGAGGAATTAACGAAAAAAATGGGATATAGTTGGGACATGGGTTATCCTATTCATCCAGATGCACGAAAACTTGCTTTTGTCGGTGATTTAACAGATCGTGGGCCTCATTCACTAAGAGTGATTGAAGTAGTTTCAAGAATAGTAAAAGAAGGTATCGCTCATTACACACCTGGAAACCATTGCGATAAATTATACCGCTTTTTTTTAGGGAGAAACGTCCAACAAACGCATGGACTAGAAACGACAGTAGCTGAATTAAAAGATCTATCTAAGAGAGAGTATGCTTCAATTAGAACAAAATATATGGAACTATATGAAAATGCTCCCTTATATTTAGTATTAGATGAGAAGAGACTTGTGATCGCGCATGCAGGGATCCGCCCGGACTACATTGGTAGAAAGGATAAAAAAGTAAAGACGTTTGTGTTATACGGGGACATTACTGGGGAAAAGAATGACGATGGTTCTCCAGTTCGGCGTGATTGGGCAAAAAAGTATACAAATGAAAAAGCATTTATCGTATACGGTCATACACCTGTTAGTGAGCCACGACTTATTAATGGAACGATAAACATCGATACAGGCTGCGTTTTCGGCGGTAGTTTAACAGCATTCCGTTATCCAGAAAAAGAAACCGTCTCTGTTGGTTCAAAACAACCATATGTGCCAGAAAAGTTTCGGATCTTTGATGATTAGTTAAATTTCATTTTTGAAAGGGAGTTACTACATGAGATTAAAAATTATTATTGCTTTGTCGATACTTGTATTAATTGTCTCAGCTTGCGGTGGCGAAACGAATATTACACCTAATACGGATGAGAGTAAAATCATTATTGATGAGGAGCGTTCGTTAATTACTTTTTATGCTTTAATAGAGAATGAAAACCGAGGAAAAGTAGGTCCACTTTACGCCAAGTTCATTATTTACGATGAAACTCTGCAAGATGCGATTGGCGGCTATGAGGTGATTGAATTTACCAATGATACAGGAGAAAAACAACCATTTTCTATTGATGGAAAAAGTGCTTATTTTATCTCCGAGTCATTTCTATTTAATGCTGAATTAGATAACGAAGAATTAGTCAATCAAGTTGAGGTCGTTATTAGCGACGAAAACAAAATGGAGTTAGTACAATTTTTAATACCCAATATTGAAAAGCATGAAGCACCATCCTCATAGCAGGAAGGTGCTTCATTTTTATTCGTCAATTTGTCCATCCGACGTGGACAAATTGAGGTAAATGTCTTTTTGAGGTGTCTGACACCATGTGAAGATTTCACAATAAGGTGCTCATGTCTTTTGGTGGGTCGACGCTAAAGGACATTTCTTCTTTTAGAATAGGGTGAAAAAACTTTAATCGCCAACTATGAAGGGCCTGGCGTTTGATTTTATCCATTGAACCTCCGTATAAATCATCCCCTAATAATGGGTGGCCCATGGAGGCCATGTGAACACGAATTTGGTGAGTTCTTCCTGTTTCTAAAGATAGCTGAACAACCGTTTCTTCCTTTAGATGTTGCATGACTTTATAGTGGGTGATCGCCTCTTGTCCGTCAAGCCGTACTTCCCTCTCAACAATACTATCTTCCTTTCGACCAATGGCTGCATTTATTACACCCGCCTTTTGTTCAATATGACCATGAACGATCGCAACATATACTCGCTTTATCTTGCCAGCCCGTTGCTCTTTCGTAAATAAATCATGTGCATAGCGGTGTTTGGCAACAATCAGAAGGCCTGTCGTATCACGATCTAATCGGTTAACTGCATGAAACGTCGTCGGAATTTCCCACTTATCGTAATGATACATCACAGCGTTAGCTAACGAATACTCAGGGTGATATCTCGAAGGGATCGTTGGTAAGTTCGCTTGCTTATTGATAACTAACAAATGATCATCTTCATAAACAATATGTAAAGGAATCTTTCTTGCTTGTATACCGTCCCCACGTTCTTCAGGTGGAAAGACTACAGTTACTTTATCCCCTTGTTTTAAGACCGCCCTTACAGTGACACTTTCACCGTTAACTAATAATTGCCCAGCATTCTTTATTTGAGATAATGCTAAGCGTGAGATTTCTTTCTCGCACCTTAAAAAGTCTCTTAAAAGACAATGATGGTAGTTTTCTTCAACTTGCCATTGAAATATAATATTTTGCATATTTTTCCCTACTAACTGAGTGAATTTCATAATTACCTAAATTGAGCCATATCAATCTATATGTAGTTGCGAGCGATTTAACGCAACTACATATAGATACTTAATGGCGATAATATTGAATTATGAAATTCATTAAA
>SKSA01000086.1 GCA_007118195.1 Anaerobacillus sp.
CCAACGATGTCTAGTTTTTTATTTAAAGGATTTACCGAAGAAAAGAAAGATAAAGACGAATGTCCGTTAAGTGCGAGAGAAAAGGAAGTTCTAAAATATGTCGCATTAGGATTTACGTACCAAGAAATCGCTGACGAGTTGTTTGTGAGTGTGAAAACGGTAGAAACACATAAAGCAAGAATTTCTGACAAACTAAACATGAAAAAAAGGTCAGAGCTTGTGCGCTATGCTGTTAGTCAAGGCCTCATCTCGATTAATGAATAGTTAAGATGGAATTACACAATTTAATACATTTAATATGTAATTTGTCTTGAATTCTGAAAAAGGTTGATATTTAATATCAATCTTTTTTTGTTTGCAATTTTGTAAAAAAATATAGAATGATCATAACAAATCCCTATTTATTCTAGAGGTATAAGGGTAAACCCTGACATGAAGTAAGGTTTAGTATGTACATAAAAAGAAATAGATTTAAGACTATCACTGATACGAAAATGTGAAAAAACGTGGGAAAATAAAGATGTGATAAAAATCACAAGAAAAGTAATTCAAATTAGTTGAAGGGGTGGAAAAAATGAGTAAGAAACATTTACTAGTGCTTATGGCGATGCTACTGATTGCTGCATTTGCGATCGTTGGCTGTTCGAACGAAGAAGCAACAACTGATGAAACAGATCCAGTAGAGTCAACGCCAGAAGATACTAATGATTCAGAAGGTGATACTGATTCAGGCGGCACTGCTGATCCAGAGCCAGTAGACCTTAGCAATGCAGAGTATGTTGGATCAGATAGCTGTGCAGGTTGTCATAATGCTCAACACAGTGGATGGTCACAAACAATGCATCCATTTATGGTACAAAATGTTGAAAAAAATCCTGGTGCAATTACAGATTACACAAGAGAATTGATGGAACCTGAACTTGCTGATTGGGAAAATAGTGAATTCACTACGATCGGTGGCGACAACGAAGGCAAGCGTTTAACTTCTTTAGATGAGCTTGTGTATACCGTTGGTAGCGAATGGAAGCAAAGAGGTCTTATTAGAACAGAGCATGGTTTCAACTTTGTACAATTCCAAGCGAACCCAGAATGGGTATCAGCTGACGGTGAAGTAACACCAGCTAGATTAAATGCTTACGGCGGCGGACGACAATACGAAGACAGATGTCTTGCTTGTCACTCGACAGGTTTTGATTATGATGAAATGGTAGCGAATAAAGATCGCCGTGGCGATGCTGATTACTACTTCGAAGACTTTGTTGCAGAGTTAGGTGTCGGCTGTGAAGCATGTCACGGACCAGCTAGTGAGCACGTTAGAAGTCCTGGAAAAGATACAATTTTAAACCCAACTAACCTTACACAACAACAAGAATTAGATTTCTGTGGTACATGTCACGCGAGAAACAATGGTCAAATTGACCTTGAAACTGGCGAAACAATGGCTCATGAAGATTCAATCTTCTATGAGTGGGGCGACGACCTTTACAAGCATAAATTAGTCAATAGCATAGCTAGAGGTGAAAACGTTTGGGTGAGATACGATGAAGACGGCAAGGTAGAAGGATATTGGGATCGTGAAGAAGGTGGATCTCAACGTTTCTGGGCTGACGGTTCGGCAAGAAGTCACCGCATGCAATACAATGAACTAGAAGCAAATACGATGAAATTGAACTTAGGTTACACATGTTCGACATGTCATGATCTACATGACCCTAGTACGCTAAAAGGCGGAAGCTGGGAAGGTCTACTTAATGCAGACTTAGAAAGAGACGGAACAAACCAATCTTGTGCACAATGTCATGATACAAATTGGGATATTGATGATGCAATGCCTTACAATGCAATGAGTGCTAACGGTGTTCAAGATATGAGGCAGCATACATTCGGAAGTGTTAACATTGGTGATGTTCCTGAACAGAAGTAATTAATCACTAATAAAAGAAATAAATAAAAACACCGCAATTATTATATTGTGGTGTTTTTATTTATAGTTGAAGGAATTTCGTTTCCCTTTTCATTGCTCTATTAAATTTTTACACCTCACACATTCCGGTAGTCCTTTGTTATCTTTCAAAACTGATCGAATGCCCCTCTAACGTAATATTTTTTAAAATATGCAACTTATTTTTCCGCTTTGATTTTAAATATTGTTTTTCATAAGGTGCTGCCAATGATTGTGGTAACCCTTTTTCGGTGATTTCTTGCTTCATTTGAGCTAAAATAGTTTGAAAAGCTACATCAATTTCTTCTTCTAATTGTTTTCCTTTTTCAATATAAGAAAATAAAATCGGAAGCGTCAGCTCATCTTTTTCCCTTTTCCGTTCATATTCAATATAAGCTTCATCAATTAAATAGTTGAGTTCGTTTACAGCTTTTTGCTCAATCGCCTCAAACATTGGCAAATACTTATTCTCAAGGGTTTCTTCGGAATAGCTATATACTGGATGGGCGACAATTGTAGAAAAGACCATTGTTAATATTATGATATATTTTTGCATATCTTCACCTTCACAATCTTTACACAGATAAAATATTATATACAACTAAAAGTATGAAACAAACTTTCAACTTTTATCCGTAGTATTTGTTGAAATACATATTTTAGTAACATTCATTATTTTCTTATGATTAAAGTCATTATCATCATTAGAACAATTGCTGAATTTTCAAATTAGTTGTAAAATAAAATTAATAAAGTGGGGGAAGTAGTTTTCTCAAGGGGGAAATTTATGAGGGAAGATTTGACTATATATGAAGATACAACACCGACGAATCTAGTCTCTAATTTAAAGTGTGAGTTAGCTAAATTTCAAATAAATAATTCAAAAATTGATGAGATTTTAAATGAATTAACTGATTTAAGTTATGCTCTCGATCAATCGACAATCGTTGCAGCGACAGATAAGAGAGGGACCATCTTAAGTGTCAATGATACATTCTGTCAAATATCTAAATATAGTAAAGAAGAACTGATCGGAAAAAATCACAATATATTAAGGTCTGGACACCATTCAGCTGAATTTTATACTCATATGTGGAAGACGATTATGAACGGTAACGTGTGGGAAGGTGAAGTTAAAAATAAAGCGAAAGACGGGAGTTATTATTGGGTAAAGACGGTCGTTTTCCCAATCCTTAACGAAAATGGACAACCTCATAAATTTATATCAATTCGTACAGATATTACAGAAGGAAAACATTACGAAGATCAAGTGAGACAGTTATTAAAAAATGACTTTACTCAAGTAATGAAGAGTTTAGATAATTTTGTCTTTAAACTAAGAAAATATGGCGATAATGACTTTATTTTTACATTAATTGCCGGAAAACTGGCCCAAGAAATTGGTTTAATAGAACAAGAACACTTACATAAGTCTGTTTATGACCTCATTCCTGAAAGCGCATTAAACAAATTGATTAAGCCTGTTGAGGCAACTTTCAAAGGAGTTACGAGTAAATTTGAATTAAAATTTCTTGAAAAGTATTTATTTATTACACTCTCACCTTTTTACCGTGATGGTGAGATTAAGGAGATTGTAGGCTCAGTCAGTGATATTACCGACTTGAAAAAATCAGAACAGATTGTTGAGCATATGGCTTACCATGATTCGTTAACAGATTTACCTAACCGAAGAAAATTAGATAATGATTTAACAGAGTGTTTGACTGAGGCTAAGGAAATGAATAAAAACGTAGCTGTTGTCTTTATAGACTTAGATCATTTTAAACAAATAAACGATACGTTAGGTCACTCGGTCGGGGATTTTATTTTAATTATGGCTGCTCATCGTTTACAAAAAGCAAATCTAAAAAATTATAGTAGCGAGTATAAGTTATATCACTTAGGTGGCGACGAATTTGTTTTCGTTTTTTTCGATATTGAAGAAAATAATGCCAACAAAGCATGTGAATTTTTATTAATGCTATTTGAAAATCCGTTTTTCTATAAACAGGCAGATATTCATTTGAAAATTAGTATTGGTGTTAGTCTTTATCCTTTAAGCGGAGAAACTCCAGAAGAGTTAGTCAAAAATGCCGATATTGCAATGTTTGAAGCCAAAAATAAAGGGAGAAATAAATTCTTATTTTTTAACGCGGATATGAATGAAGCGTTAGTAAATAAGATGCAAATTGAACATGACCTTCGAAAAGCATTAGCTAATGGTGGGCAGCTCCAGCTCTTTTACCAACCGCAAGTAGACATCAAAACAAATGAGATTGTTGGCGTTGAAGCACTCATTCGTTGGTTTCATCCTGAGAAAGGGTTTATATCCCCTTTAGATTTTATTCAAGTAGCAGAAGATAAAGGCTTAATCATATCATTAGGAAAATGGGTATTAAAAGAAGCGTGCTCCCAGTTGAAAAAATGGCATAATCAAGGTTTCACTAATTTAAAGGTTAGCGTAAATATAGCTACTAAACAGTTTCAGCATCCATGTTTTATTGCTGACTTAAAAGAAATATTAAGAGTATCAAGCGTATCTCCAAATTTAATCGATCTTGAAATCACTGAAAATAGCTTATTAGATCATACTGAAACTACAATTAAAACGTTAACAGAAATAAAAGATTTAGGGATTGGTATAGCTATTGACGACTTTGGTACCGGTTATTCATCTTTAAGTTATTTAAAAAAATTTCCGATTACAACGTTAAAAATTGATCAAACGTTTGTTTACGAGTTACCAGAGAATCGTGGCGATCGTGCGATTGTATCTTCAATTATTAGTTTGGCTCATAACCTAGGCTTGCGTGTGATTGCTGAGGGAGTTGAAGGAGAATCAGCATTAAATTATTTAAAGCAGGAAAACTGTGAAGAAATGCAAGGCTATTACTTCAGTAGACCTCTACCTGTGGTTGCTTTAACAAAGTTGTTACGAATGCATTCATCAATTACTAAATAATAGAAATAAAAAAACTGTTGAAATGTTTGATGGATTTTTGTTATTATAAGAAAGTCAGTTTACGAACAACTTATGACCAACAACTTTGGAACTAACTTACCATTTACAAAAAGTTGACAAACAACTTTTATCTTGATATAGTAGCTTAGTGAATTAAATATTGGATCTAATGCAAGAAGGAGCGCCCGCTTCTCACCTGTCTGACACAATTGTAGTTTGCAGGTTACTTAAATGTTGATGATTAATCAATAAAGGTGTGGGCGTAGTATGCGTCTCACACCTTTTTTTGTTTAGTAAATTGTGTGCTTGTCTTTAAAGCAAACTTTGAGACAAGGTGGGCATTTCGGATATGCTTGGTCCTTTGAGTATATTAATTAAATATTACTCATGTTAACTAAGGTCTTAGTAAAAGTGTATGATCACTTATTAAAACTAAGTTTTTCTAAAAAACCATGGAGGTGGCTAGTTATTAGTAAAGACATGTTGGTCAATGAGGGTATTCGTGCCCGAGAAGTTCGTCTCATTGGGGCTAACGGAGATCAAATTGGAGTAAAGTCAAAATATGAAGCTCTAGAAATGGCTCAAAATGCAAACCTTGACTTAGTTATGGTTGCACCAAATGCTAAACCGCCAGTTTGTCGTATTATGGACTACGGTAAGTTTAGATATGAGCAACAAAAGAAAGAAAAAGAAGCTCGTAAAAATCAGAAAATCATCACGACGAAAGAGGTTCGCCTAAGTCCGACGATTGAATTAAATGATTTTAATACGAAACTTCGTAACGCGAGAAAGTTCCTTGAAAAGGGAGATAAAGTAAAAGCAGCGATCCGTTTCCGTGGTCGTGCGATTACACACTCGCAAATTGGAAGAGATGTCTTAATGCGTCTTGCAAAAGAATGTGAAGACATTTCAACAGTTGAAGCGGCACCGAAAATGGAAGGCCGTAGCATGTTCTTAGTTTTAGCTCCAAAAGCTGAAAAGTAATAGTTCACATAAATAAAACTATGCTAGGACATGAGCACAGATTTAAATATAAGGGAGGATTTACCTATGCCTAAAATGAAAACTCACCGTGGTGCAGCAAAGCGTTTTAAGAGAACAGGTAGTGGAAAACTTAAGCGTTCGCATGCATTCACAAGTCACTTATTTGCAA
>SKSA01000244.1 GCA_007118195.1 Anaerobacillus sp.
AAAATGATATGCAGTTACTGCGGTACAGGCTGTGGCCTATTGGTCGAAATAGAAGACAATAAAATTGTTAAAGTAAAAGGGGATAAAGAAAGCGCAGTAAATAAAGGGCAAGCTTGTATAAAGGGTACTTTCGCTTACAATTATGTTCATGCAAAAGAGCGGTTAACAACACCTCTTATACGAAAAAACGGCGAACTACAACCTGCTTCATGGAAAGAAGCATTATCATTCATCGCACAAAAGCTTACGACATTTAAAAAGGATTATGGGCCAGATAGTATGTCCATTTTTGCATGTGCACGTGCTACAAATGAAACAAACTATGTTACACAAAAATTTGCTCGAGCAGTACTTGGGATGAATAATATCGATGGGTGTAACCGAACATGACACGCTCCTAGCGTTGCCGGTCTGGCAACTGTATTTGGAGACGGTGCACCGACAAACCGTTTTGAAGATTTCGATAAAGCTGAAGTATTGCTTTTAATTGGTTCTAATACGACGGATGCTCACCCAGTTGTTGCTAATCGTATTAAAAAAGCCGTAAAACAAGGCGTAAAATTAATTGTCATTGACCCAAGGAAAATTGATATGACAAAATCTGCTGAAAAACATTTACAACTTAAAGTTGGTAGTGATATTGCTCTTCTAAATGCGATGATGCACGTCATTATTAAAGAAGAATTGTTTGATAAAGACTATATTGAAAGAGTTTCAGAAGGCTTTGATACATTAGAAGAAAAGGTAAGCACGTATACTCCTGAATACGCTTCAGAAATTACCGGAGTTGCTGCTGATGATATCCGTGAAGTTGCACGTATGTATGCTACTGCCGATCATGGAATGATCGCCTATACTTTAGGTATTACTGAACATCATTTTGGTGTTAATAACGTATTCGATATTGCTAACATTGCTCTTCTTACTGGTAATATTGGTAAAGAAGGAACAGGTATTATGCCACTTCGTGGTCAAAACAACGTTCAAGGTGCTGGTGATATGGGGTGCTTACCTAATCAACTTACTGGTGGTTTGAAAGTAGTCAATGAAGCAGATCGTAAAGTATTTGAAGATGCTTGGGGCGTAAAAATTCCAGATGAAGTTGGTCACACCCAAACAATGATGCTTGAAAAAATGACCGCAGGAAAAATGAAAGCTTTATATGTTATTGGCGAAAACCCTGTTTTAGCCGATGTAAACATGCATCACACTAAGGCTGCTATTCGCAATGTAGATTTGTTAATTGTTCAAGATTTATTTTTACATGAAACAGCTAAAATTGCCGATGTCGTATTACCCGCGAGATCTTGGGCGGAAGTTGATGGAACTTATACAAACGCTGACCGCCGTGTTCAAAGAACTCGCAAAGGAATTGAAGCTCACTCAAATACAAAAGAAGATTGGCAAATCCTATGTGAAATTGCCACTTTAATGGGCTATGAAATGAAATATGACTCAAGCGAAGAGATTTGGAATGAGGTAAAATCTTTAGTTCCACATATGTATGGTGGAATGACGTATGAGCGCTTTGACAATGAAGGTGGTCTAAATTACCCTTGTCCGACTGTCGAGCACCCAGGAACTTTTGTGTTACATGAAAGATTCCATCAAGGCATCGAACTTAAAGAAAAATCTCGGTTCGTTCCAGTTGACTATTCACTACCAGCGGAACCAACCGACGAGGAATATCCTTTTACACTGACAACTGGAAGGCGCTATGAGCAATATAATACAAATTCACAGACCGCCTATTACCCAGACAAAATTAAATTAAAACAAACAGAAGAGACCGTTGATATGCATGCTGAAGACGCTGCTAACCTTAACATTGAAGATGGCGAATACGTCGAAGTATCATCAAGACGTGGAACAGTGAAAGTAAAAGCGAAAATTTGTAAAAAAATGCAAAAAGGGGACGTCTTTATGAGCTTCCATTGGGCTGAAGTTCCGACGAACTCATTAACGATTGATGAATTTGATCCAATTTCAGGAACGGCTGAATACAAAGCTTGTGCCGTGAAGATCTCAAAACTTGCCTAAACAAGCAAATGAAGCCGGGTTCCCAAAGGATACCCGGCTCCATTCTTTTGTTTAATCAATAATTAGCTAGCTTTTTCAACTAATTTTTTTTCTTTAAGTGCTTGGATTTTTTTTATATCTTTCATCATTAACAATGATGTAATAAAAGCAATTGCAAGGAAGCCTACAAAAACATAGAATGTTAAGTTATAGCTATTCGTTGTTTCACGAATATAAGCTACTAGTTGCGGTCCCATCACACCTGCCATTGACCAAGACGTAAGAATTAATCCGTGGATTGCCCCTAATTGCTTTGTACCAAATAAATCACCGATGAATGCTGGTAATACCGCAAAACCACCGCCATAAATGGTTAACACTAAGAAAATTAAAATTTGGAACACGACAACATTCGTAATGTTCGGCAAAATTAAAAATGCAACTATTTGAATCGCAAAAAACATAGGATATATTCTCGACCGCCCTATAAAATCAGAGGCACTTGACCAACCGATCCGACCACCACCGTTAAATAATCCCATAAATCCTACCATACTAGCGGCTGCTATTGCTGTCATACCAACTTTTTCTTGAGCCATCGGTGAAGCAACAGATATTAGCATCAGACCTGTTGAAATATTAATAAACATCATCACCCACAATAACCAAAAACGCTTCGTTTTAGATGCTTCTTTTGCAGTTAATTGTGCTAAGTCCTTCGTACCTTTAATATCGTATTTCCCTCCACTTACTGTCCCTGGATCCATTCCTTTCGGTGCCCACCCAACTGGTGGCTTCGCTATATACAGTGCACCTAATGACATGAACAGAAAATACATTGAACCTAAAATAAAGAAAGTAGTTGCTATACCTACGCTACCTATTAATTGGGCAGCAACAGGTCCTGCGATTAAGGCCCCTGCCCCAAAACCAAATACTGCCATTCCAGTCGCTAAACCACGACGGTCTGGAAACCATTTTACAAGTGTAGATACTGGTGAGATATAACCTAAACCTAGCCCCATACCACTTAGCACACCGTATGTGAGATAAAACATAGGTAAAGATTCAAGGTTAACAGCTATACCTGAACCGATAATCCCTGATGCGAAAAGTATTGCTGCAAGAAATGCTGATTTTCTCGGCCCTTGTTTTTCTACAAACTGACCAAAAGCAGCCGCAGATATACCTAAAATAAATATTGCAATTGTAAAAGCAAGTGAAACTTGCGTACTTTCCCACCCTAAAGATTCCGAAAGTGGATTTTGAAACACACTATAAGCATAGGCGGAACCAATGGATGTATGAATTGCCACTGCTGATAACGCGATTAACCACCGATTTTTTTCCTTCATGATAGATTAATTCCTTTCCAAATTAAAGTTTTTTAACTTTCTAACAACATCAGGTCATCAGATGAATTTATTTATAATAATACTTTAGCTATTTATCTATCTTTTGAACATCATTTTTTTTATCTTTTGAAAAAAAATCATTTCTTTATTAATTTTTTTTGACAATCGTCACGTAATGCTTGATTATTTTAATTTCTCTTTTTAGAAAATAAGTTATAATAACGATAAATAATAATTATACTATGATATTGAAGCTGAACTCATTGTAGGCGAGATTTCAACAATGAAGCAATTCATTGAACTGAGTAGTAAATATCGAACGGTTAGCCTATAAATAACTGTGTTGGCTAAGATTTCATTTCATAATATCTTTCCTGCTGGTAAGCATATGGGTAAGGAGGGATTAAGATGCCAAATAATAATAAATTAGTTGTACCTGGCGTTGAACAAGCATTAGATCAAATGAAATACGAAATTGCCCAAGAGTTCGGGGTTAGACTTAATGCAGACGATACATCTCGCTCTAACGGGTCTGTAGGTGGAGAGATTACAAAGCGCCTTGTTCAAATGGCTGAACAACAGCTTAATGGCAAATAGAGGTAGCTATGACAAAACGTAAACATTTTCGTAATGCAGCTGCTAAAAATAATTTCACCCCAACTGAAAGTGTATATAACGAAGAATTTGCTGATGAAAACGTAGATCTCGCTAAAGCGAAAAAAAGAAATAAACGAGTACCAAGAGGTTAATTTTAAAAGGGGATGGACATTAGTCCTCCCCCTTATGTATTGGTGATCAACGCGATTTCACTTTCCTAATTTACTCAGCAAAATACATTAACGCAATTGCCCCTGGACCTGTATGTGTACTAATAATCGGGGTTGTATCGACTATTTTAATATCATTAAATTGAGACTCTCTTGCAATCGCTTCTTTTAATTTTGTTGCTAAATCGAACGTATCAGCGTGGGCAATCCCAACTGATTTTATCGTTTTATTTACTGTTTCTGTTTCTAACTGCTTCACTAAATACTTAATAAGTTGAGGGTATGTCCTTACTTTGGAAACAGGTGTATACACCCCATCAGCTAGTGAAGCAATTGGCTTGATTTTCAGTAAGGAGCCAACTAACGCTTTGCCGCGGCCAATTCTACCGCCTTTAAGTAAATAATCAAGGGTATCTACCATTATATACAACGAAGTATTTTCTCGTATTTGATTTAGACGGCCAACGATTTCTTCTACTGTTTTTCCCTCATTAGCCATTTTTGCAGCCTCTACAACTTGAAATCCTAAGGCGAAAGAAATAAATTTCGAATCAAATACGGTCACTTTTGATGTTGAAATTTCTGCACCACTCTGTGCTGAATTAAATGTACCACTCATACCACTTGATATGTGTATCGAAATAACTTCACTTCCATTAGCCCCTAGTCGATCATAAATTTCAGCAAAAACCCCGGCTGCAGGCTGTGAAGTCCTTGGTATGTCTTTTGCTTCTTTTAATAAAGTAATGTATTCTTTTGCACTAACATCTACACCATCAACGTAAGACTCTCCATCAATCGTTATTGTAAGTGGCACTACTTCTACACCTAGGGCATCTAACTCCTCTTTAGGAACGTCTACAGTTGAATCTGTAACAATTTTCACTTTACTCACATGAAGCACCCCCATTTTGAATATTTCAATTGTATATGATTATTTGTCCAATTCTATCATACTATAGAAGGTCGAATCATGTTAAGTTTTGAGTAACAAAAAACGGGCTAACAAGGAACAATATATAGGAAACAGCCTTAAAAAAAGAGGATAAAAAAAGATAAGAGCAAAAAACCGTGAGTGTTTTTTTGCTCTTATCTTTTTTACTCTATGCCGCTTTCTTTCATTGCGTGTTCCCAACTTGGGAAGTAATGGAGGGCACTTCTCATTAGCTCTGGATGTGATTTTTTTACCTTCTTCTTCGCTAGAGCTTGTCCGTCAGAATGTAATTGATTAATCGAATTAATCACGTCATCGGCACTCATATCAATTTCCATCTCCTCAACCTCCTTTATGTAACGTCTATCATAGTTTTTCCTATATATAAGTTTATATACTAATTTCAACTAAAATTATCTATTAAAATTCGTAAAAAAATAATAACCCTACCAGTGAATGAACCTCTATGTTAAAATAACGATTGTCAATTTGTTTTTTGAAAAAGGAGGAAATTTGTTGAAAAACTGTACCGTTTATCGCAGTTGAAGGACCAATTGGCGTTGGAAAATCATCTTTAGCTAAAGAGATCGCCAAATATTATCAATTATTAAAGAAATTGAAAAAATTACAGCTAAGGAAATCGTGCTGAAATAGATAGAAAAATGATTTTGCGGACATATTGCCCGCAACACCATTCTAAAGATGTAAGCGTGCTTGTCTATTTATTCTTCAAACACAATGCTAATTTAATATGAAAATAACTAATTTCTTCTGGCAATGCTTCCTTTAAAGGCTTCAGCTTCCCATCGCCAATTTCCTCATGTTTTTTAACAATTAATTCTCGATAGGAAGCAGGGATCACCCTATCCCAATCTAGGTCTAAACCATCCATCGCTCCTTGCACAAGATGTTGTTCAACCGTCGTTTGTTTTAG
>SKSA01000364.1 GCA_007118195.1 Anaerobacillus sp.
ATTTTGACGACTGAGATTCACGAACGAGCCTCTAAAATTCGATAGAAGTTTACAGCGAAGTGAGAGAACTCAGTCGTCAATTTTCATGGTTGATGGTGACGGAATGCCGTCATGAGGGTTTTGTATGAAAAAAGGAGGGTGAGTTGTTGAAGATATTTTGTATATTTGGATAAATCAATACAATTCAGGCAAAACTTTAGCTGAGATTAAAAATTTAGGATGTGTTGTTATGATTAAATTAATATTAACCATTTTACTAATTTCAGCAGGCGCTTATAACGGGATTCAACCAGAATTATCAACGGTTGAAAAAGATAATCACTCGACAAGGTCAATTCCTTTTGACGAAGAGTATGAACGCATTGTCTCAAGTTCTAAAAAAGACGAGCGGTTAATTGTTAACTATGAAGTAAAAGACCAAGATATTTACGTTGAATGTTTTGTTAAAGATTTTTCATTTAATAGAGAAGATATTGGATCTGTTAAGAAAGAAGGAGAGGGGCATATTCACCTTTATATTAATGGTAATAAAGTTGATTCGATCTTCCAATCATCGTTTATCATTAAATCTTTACCGAGTGGTACGTATAACATTAAGTTAGAACTCGTACATAATGATTATACCCCTTATGGAATTTCAGAAGAGTTTGAGATAACGTTGTAGGAGGTTTTTTATGCTTTTTAATTATGAAAATCCACTAGTCGTTCAACAGGATGGAACTATTATTGTCGAAATTAACCATAATCAATTTCCGATTATTCAACCGATGTTATCACAAATGGCAACTTTAGAGAAGGCATCTTTGTCTACTCATACTTATAAACTCTCACCATATTCAATTTGGTCAGCTCAAGCTTTAGGAATTCAAATGACCGAGATGATTAATTTTTTAAATGAATATTGCAAATATCCATTAGCTCAAAAAGTAGTTCAGTTTGTGGAAGACCATTATTATCGATCTAAGGCGATTGGGATGGAAAAGCAAGAGGAAGGCTGTGTACTAACATTTCGGGATAAATCTACCGCTGGAACTTTGCTGAAGGATCAAAAGATTAGAGAATTGGTTACTTGTAAAGATCACAAAAAAAACGAATGGTTTTTTAAAGAGGATGATCGCGGTGAAATAAAGTCTATTTGTTTAACATACGGTTATTTTATTAATGATTGTATTGGCTATAAAAAAGGTAATAAAATAAATGTTCAATTATTGAACAATGTATACTTACGTCCTTATCAAAAAGAGGCGATAAAGTATTTTTTAAAAGATGGCAAAAAAACAGGCGGTAATGGGATCGTGGTCATGCCATGTGGTTCAGGTAAAACGGTAGTTGGTTTAGGTGTGATAGAACAAGTTAAAGAAGAAGTTTTAATTATCACCTCAAGTGAAACATCGATGAAACAGTGGAAAAGAGAGTTAGTAGAAAAAACAAATTTGTCAGCCGATCAAATTGGTCTTTATACGAGTACAGTGAAAGAAGTGAAGCCAGTCACAATTGCTTCGTATCAAATGATGATTTATAAAGACCTTGATAGTAAACAATTTATCCATTTACCTTTGTTTAATGAACGAAGTTGGGGGCTAATTATATATGATGAAGTTCATTTGCTGCCCGCACCAGTTTTCCGTACTACTTCAGGAATTCAAGGAAAAAGAAGGTTAGGACTAACTGCGACTCTTGTCCGTGAAGATGGGAAAGAAGAAGAAGTTTATGGCTTAATTGGCCCGAAACAATACGAAGTTGCATGGAAAGGCCTTGAAAATCATGGTTGGATTGCTAGGACGCTGTGTAAGGAAATTCGAATAGATTTTTCGGAGGAAGAGTTACAGCAATATGTAACAAGCAACGGACAACAGCAGTTCAAAATCGCTTCGATGAATCCGTCGAAGATCGAGGTAATTAAAAAATTGTTAAAGACACATCCCAAACAGCCCGTACTTATCATTGGACAATATATTGACCAGCTCGTTCAAGTAGCTCGAGAACTAAACTTGTCGATGATCACAGGGAAAACGTCGCAAAAAGATCGAGAAAGTCTATATGATAAGTTTAGAAAAGGTGAAATTTCTGTTCTTGTCGTTAGCAAAGTCGCTAACTTTGCTGTAGACCTACCTGATGCACAAGTAGCGATTCAAATATCCGGTGCTTTTGGATCAAGGCAAGAAGAGGCACAAAGAGTTGGGAGAGTATTACGACCGAAGAAAAATAGCAACGAAGCTTATTTTTATTCGATTGTAACTAGAAATACGAAAGAAGAGCAATGTTCCGAACGTCGTCAACTATTTATGCTAGAGCAAGGATATACATATGAGGTGGAAGAGTGGTTATCGTAAAATTCCCCCAGTGCTTAAATGAACTAAATGAGGAAGTGAAAAAGAAAATAATCGAAAAACAAGATGAATTGTTTTCTACTGAATTAAATAGTTTGGAAGAACGCTTTCGATGTGCTGAATTTCGAAAGAAACTGCTCAAAAATCTTAGTGACATTGAAAAAAAATATTTTATTACTTTTTTAAGAAAGTATAGTTTATATAATGAAAATAGTAGAAAAGAAGAGCAGTCAGTATCTACTGAAGAAAAGCTTGCTCTTCTTTTGTTAAGACAAAAAGGTTTGTTATTTGAAGTGAAAAAACAGAATCAAAATCAACGATTTGTAATGCCGGCTGAGATTACCGAAAGCTTTTTAGAACTATACTTTAATAAAAGAGAAGAAACATCTAATGATGCTTTTTCGGTTTCAACAAAGCAATACTTATATCTATTGATTGAATTGCTTTTGTTTATAAATAATAAAAAAATAAACAAAACTTCAGCCCTTGAACGTTTTGATAAACATTTATCAACTTCTGTAAATAGTGCACTATTATTAAAGTACCTTGAGTATGAAAGATTAGTGAAGAAAATGAATGGTCAGTATATTATTTTAGATGAAAACTGTGATCAATTCTTCCAAAGGGCCAATAAAGACATTAAACAATCATTAACATTCTTTATATTAAATGATTACTTAAAAGATGTGTTTATTGTTTTTTTTCTATTATACCGTTTTAGGAAAGGGAGCATTTCAATAGAAGAGATCGAAAATATTATTACTAAACAAAGTCAAGAAAATATGGATACTGTCTATAAAGTAATTGAGCAGTTAACGTCGCTAGATATTATTACGAAAACAAGAGAGGATATTATCGTTAGCTTATCTGATGAATTACTTGAGGAAGACAAGAAAATAAGTATGGTAGCTGGGAAATGCGATTTCCTTATTCCTGTTTATATTGATAACGAAACATTGTGGAATTTTCGTTGTTGGGGTGAGTTTGTTCATTGGGAGGCGATGGTTCACGTTACTTTTAAGCCCGAAACGGTTGCAAACGGCTTGAAGATGAAACGAGATATTCAAAAATTAATAAATCATTTAGAGAAATTCATTGCTAAAGCGGATGTGCTTGCCTTCGAAGGGTCGATTGGGAAATGGCTAGAATACGGGCGTCCGATTATAAAAAAAACAAATGTAACATTTTATTCAATAACGGAAAATCTACATATTAAATATGTTGAACAACATTGGCAGTATTGGTGGGCTCTGTGTGAAGCAGGAATTACGATTGAAAAAGAGATGGAAACAAAATTTGAACTGTTATTACAAAAGTGTTCATTAACGGTTGTAGAGCATAAAAAGGAGCGAGATAAACAACAAAGAGACTCTCTTATCACCATTGAAAATTTATATCCGGAGTTTGCATCAGTGTTTCCTGAGATTGAGAAACTGCCCGAACAATGGTTTAGCTTAACGGCTTATGATGAAAGGACATTGCAACGTATCATTAAGCAAGCGATTATTTTACAGATACCAATTGAAGTACAAATAGGCCAGCAAGAAATAATTAAGATGTATCCTTTAAAAATGCATATAGACAAGGGCTGTTATGTTGTTTTTGGACGTAATAATAACAACATTCGTTTACAGCAGATTTCCAAATTAGCTATAGTACATCCGCTAAAAATGTGAATTTTAAGAAAGGAGGCGATTATTATGATTGTTAGGTTTGGGTATGTAGCAATGAGTGTTCACCTCAAAAATGCTTCGCCTTCTCAAACAATGACTGTAAAGCAATTTGAACAAATAAAAAATAAGGAAGATGCCATCCGAAAGTTGGAACGAATTGCTATATCTAATTTAGAAAATTGTTATCGCCTTTTAAAACATAATTTAGCTAATGATATTACTTTTTTTCGTCTTTCTTCAAAATTAGTTCCTTTAGTGAACCATCCGTATACAAAAGAGTGGAAATATGAGCGAGCACTTGCTTCACTATTAAAGGAAATTGGCGAATTTATAAAAAAACATAGGATGCGCATCGATTTTCACCCAGATCATTTTGTTGTACTTAATAATTTGGATGAAGATCTATTGAAACGTTCTTTACATACGTTAGTTTATCATCATAAACTTTTAAACGGAATGAGTATAAATCCCGTTCATCGCTGTGTACTTCACGTGGGCGGTGCGAAAAAGGGGAAGGTGGACGGTTTAGAAGACTTTGTCGAAAACTTTGAAAAGATTCCTAAACCACTACAGCAAATGATCATGTTAGAAAATGATGATACAGTTTTTCACATAGAAGATGTCCTTTATTTAGGTGAAAAACTTCAAATTCCTATCGTTTACGATGTTCATCACCATGATGTTCACCATCCAGAAACGTTTTCTTTTCAAAATATTTGGGAGCGAATCGTTCAAACTTGGCAAGATAGTCCACTTCCAGTGAAAATTCATGTATCTACACCAAAAGAGGGAGATAAAGACAAACGACATCATGATTATATCGATGTTGAACGATTGATGAGACTATTGCATGAAGTAAAAGGCTCTACAGACCATATTGATGTGATGATAGAAGCGAAAATGAAAGATGATGCGTTATTTAAATTGATGGATCAATTGAAGGAGCGTAAAGATTGTTCACTTTTATCCGATGCAAGTATCGAAATGTAAACACTACTTACCTATTGTAAAATTCGCTTAATAAAAATGAACGTGTTATAATTTATTACTTGAGGAGGGGTGTCATGTTAAAGGCTGTTACACAAACGGACATTATTTCAGAGTCATTAACATTAGCAGAAATGATATTACAATCAGAACAATATAAACAGTACGAAATGGCTAAACAAGCAGTTAAAAGTGACCTTGATGCCCAAGAAATGATTTGGGAATTTAACAAGCGTAAAAATGACTTTGAAGAAGTCCAACGGTTTGGAAAATATCATCCAGATTATAGCCGTGTTTCAAAAGAGGTTCGTGAGTTAAAAAGAAAATTAGATTTATATGATCCTATTGCCGAATTTAAAAAGTCAGAAAAACAACTTGATGAACTTTTAAACGAAGTTAGTTTAATTGTTGCTCATGCTGTTTCTGAAAAGATAAAAGTTCCTACAGGTAATCCGTTTTTTGATTCTATGTCTTGTAGTGGTGGTTGTGGCTCAGGTGGAAGCTGTGGTTGTAAATAGTACGAATGTGCTCCTGCGGTTATTCGTCGCAAAGCTGCACGATGAATCGCCATGTGAGTTTTATATAACTCTCACCTAGCCTTTAATGCATCAACTAAGGATTAATATTGAAGTTAATCACCAGACATGGTAGACTTGAATTGGTTGATGTGAGAAAAAAGGAGAAATAGAAATGATAGGAAACCGTATCGGTCTAGCAGTTTGGTTACATTCTTTAAAATATGTAAGACAAATGAGAAAATACGGAAACGTTCATTACGCTTCTAAACGAATGAAGTATGTTGTTTTATATTGTGATGAAACTTCAGTTGATCAAACGATGGAACGTCTTCAATCGTTGCATTATGTTAAACAAGTTAGTAAATCAATGAGACCGTATTTAAAAACAGAATTTCAAAATGCCAAACCAGATAAAGCGAAAGAATATGACTATAAAATGGGTATTTGAACGAATAAATGGTGGCTGACCGAGATCTTGGGTCAGCTATTTCTATTACA
>SKSA01000245.1 GCA_007118195.1 Anaerobacillus sp.
AAATTGTACACTAAAACGCAATGGAGGTGACGGAAATGGCTCATCGTGAAAAAAGTCAACGTGGGGAAATTATAGCTGTTTGTAGCGCAAAGGGTGGAGTTGGCCGAACTGTGTTAACCGTTAACCTCGCTATTGCACTTCGAAAGAAAAATATTCAAATTAGCGTAGTCGATGGTGACTTCCAGTTTGGTGATATTGGTCTTGCATTAGATTTACAATCGACACTTAGTATTAAAGACATTATTGAGGAGGCTGAAAGTTTAGATCAATATAGTCTCGTAAACTTTTTAAATAAACATGAAAGTGGCATTAAAGTTTTATCTGCACCCGACCGACCGGAATATGCGGACTTAATTACCGAGCCTCTTATTGATAAGGTACTAAATTTGTTAGCTTTAGAGCATGATTATGTTTTAGCTGATACAGGCGTTGGTTTACAAGAGAAAAATCTTCCTTTTATTGAAAAAGCGGATCAAATTTTACTAGTGACAAATTTAGAGATGGCGACGTTAAAAAATACGAAGTTAATGTTAGAAACGATAGAGACGTTAGGTTTAGAAGATAAAGTACAGGTCGTTATCAATCGGTCAACGATGACGAGTGTTATTAATGCAAGTGATGTCCCAGGAATTTTAGGGATTGGAGGCCCGTACTATATTCCGAATGATTTTAATATTGCCTCTCAATCTTTGAACATTGGTATTCCTTTTGTGATTAATCAAGGAAAAACAGACATAGCAAAAGCTTATTTTAAAATGGCCGAACAATTAACGTCAAGGCGAGAAATTTCAGTATTTCAACAAAAAGAGCCATCCATTTGGTCAAAGCTTTTTCAACAGTCTAAACGGTTAAAGGAGGGTGGATGATTTGAGTCTTTTAAAGCGAATTCAAGAAAAGAAAGTGGAGCAACCCGAGAAAGAGGTTAAAGGGGAACCGACTTCAACTCCGAAAAAAGATTTTGTCACAGCTTTTAGACAAACGAAAGAATCGAAGCCGTCTCGTGAAAAGATTGTAACAGGAAAACAGAAACAAAGGCGAAAAGAGTTAACGAGACATCAAGAGTTAAAAGCAAGACTCCACAAAAAAATCATTACCGAATATAAAGATGCAGAAGTAGAAGAGATTGTTGAGAAACTAGATGAATTAGCGATTGAAATCATTAAAGAAGATGAAAATTTTCGTGGTAACATTGATCGAAAAAAAGTAGTTACAGAATTAATGAATGATTTAACTGGTTTTGGACCGATCAATCCTTTACTTATGGACCCAGAAATTTCAGAAGTAATGGTCAACGGACCGAGTCAAGTTTTCGTCGAGCGAAAAGGTAAAATTGAGCTTTCTGATGTAACGTTTCGCGATGATGAGCATGTTCTACAAGTCATTGATAAAATTGTTGCTCCAATTGGCAGAAGAATTGATGAAAGTAGTCCGATGGTTGATGCCAGATTACCAGACGGATCGAGGGTGAATGCGATTATTCCACCATTATCATTAGTTGGACCAACAGTTACGATCCGAAAGTTTTCTCAAGATCCATTTCAAATTGATGACCTTATAAGTTTTGGTACTGTCACTCCTGAAATGGCAACATTTATTGAAGCGTGTGTCAAAGCGAATTTAAACATTTTTGTCAGTGGTGGTACAGGTTCAGGGAAAACGACGACATTAAACGTTCTCTCATCTTTCATTCCAAATAATCAACGTATTATTACGATTGAGGATGCTGCTGAGCTGCAGCTTTGGCAAGATCATGTCGTTTCGCTAGAATCGCGTCCGCCAAACATAGAAGGAAAAGGCGGGATTACAATTCGCGATCTCGTTCGTAACTCACTCAGGATGCGGCCAGATCGGATTGTGATTGGCGAGGTTCGTGGTGGCGAGGCACTAGACATGCTACAAGCGATGAACACAGGTCATGATGGATCGCTTGCAACAGGTCACTCTAACAGTCCTCGTGATATGATCTCAAGACTTGAAACAATGGTACTCTTAGCAGGGATTGATCTTCCTATTAAAGCAATCCGTGAACAAATTGCTGGAGCTATTGATGTCATTATCCAGCAAACAAGGCTAAAGGATGGGACAAGAAAAATTGTAAATATTACCGAAGTTCAAGGAATGGAAGGAGACGTTATTGTTCTTCAAGATATTTTTGCGTTTCAACAAGAAGGGGTAGACGAAGAAGGGAAAATTATCGGTCGACTCGTTCCGACTGGAGTAAGACCTAAATTTTATAGTCGCTTAGAAAGCTCGGGCATCCACATTCCACCAAACGTATTTATCGATGAGGAGGATTGGGGCGAATGACATACTTACTGATCGTCCTCGTACTATTTTCCTCGTGTTTATTTTTTGTTGCTATTTTTCAATTGTTTTTTTTAACAGATAAGCGGCTGCAAAAACGAATCAAGCACTATTTACAAAAGGGGCCTGAGGGTAAAAAACTTGATCGTAAAAAATTCGATTTCATCGTACAATTTAGGGTTGCAAATCAGCAACTTAAAAATCGTCTTTTAACGAAAAAGAAAAATATTAAGTTAGAATTAATACTAAAAAGAGCAGGTGTACCTTTAAAACCGGAAGAATATTTACTTTTTCAATTTATCTCAACGACATTGTTAGGGATGTTTTTATACATTTTTTCCGGGAACTTATTCTTTTTAATATTAGGTTTTGTCATCGGTTACTTTATCCCTGTTTGGTGGGTGAAAAAGAAACAAGCAGAACGGATGAAAAAATTTAATGAAAGTTTGCCAGATATGATTACGACAGTCGTTGGTTCACTTAGAGCAGGATTTAGTTTTCCGCAAGCGTTAAAAACCGTTGTTGAAGAAGCAAATGCACCAATGAAGGATGAAATGGAGATCGTTCTTCGAGAGATGCAATATGGTAGTTCGATTGAAGAGGCGTTAGCTAGTTTAAAAGAGCGAATGCCGAGTGAAGATTTAGAGCTAATGATTCAAGCAATTTTGATACAGAGGCAAGTCGGTGGTAATTTAGCTACAGTATTAGATAAAATTGTCGCAACGATTCGTGATCGAACGAGAATTCAGCAGCAAATCTTAACATTAACGGCTCAAGGGAGACTTTCAGGAATTGTTATTGGGTTATTACCAATTATATTAGCGATAGTTATCTACTTTATTGAGCCTGCCTATATAGGGACACTTTTTTCTCACCCAATCGGTCTTGGAATGATCGTGATTGGTATTTTCTCTGGGATCATTGGTTTTATTTTAATTCGAAAATTAACAGTAATTGAGGTGTAGGGAGATGGTTTATTTTACCTTTTTCTTTACGATTACACTGTTCTTATATGCTTTTTTACTTTTTCATGACGAACGAAGGCAAAGAATTCAAAGGCGCATGGCAGTTTTCTTTAATAAAGAGAAACAAAAGCTCAATACTGAAGA
The DNA here is from genome assembly GCA_007118195.1 of Anaerobacillus sp. Lineage (GTDB taxonomy): Bacteria > Bacillota > Bacilli > Bacillales > Anaerobacillaceae > Anaerobacillus. The sequence goes on from SKSA01000245.1 coordinate 3,414, forward strand.
GGAAGTGGCGCCTTCATTTTTTAGACGCGTATGTTATCCGATTTGGTTAGAAGTAAAAAAAAGCTTTAAACGGCGCGTTCCAGGTGAAAAAGAAGCGAAGTTGGAAATTAAGCTATTACAAGCAGGAAATCCGTTTGGAATGGCTACGGTTGAATTTCGATTGCTACAATTAGCGCTACTGCTTTTGTTGCCCTTCATTTTTGGAATTTATGCTGTAATGTTAAAAGCATCATTTGGCGCAGTCGTTGTATTCGGTTTATTTGGGTTAGTAATGAGTCTTTTTTTACCGCATTTTTATTTGAAACAAAAAATTAAAACTCGGAGCCATTTGGGGCTAAAAGAATTACCAGATATTTTAGATTTACTGACAGTTAGTTTAGAGGCTGGTTTAGGGTTTGATGCTGCATTAAGTAAAGTTGTCGCTAAAAAAGATGGAGTCTTGTCACAAGAGTTTCATCGTTGTTTAGAGGAAATACGCCTCGGTAAAACGAGGCGTGAAGCCCTTTTAGGGGTAAAGGAAAGGCTTGTCGTTGATGAAGTAAGTGTTTTGATCAGTAATATTTTGCAAGCAGAGAAGCTCGGTATAGGAATGGTCCAAGTGTTAAGAGTTCAGTCCAATGAAGTTCGGGAGCGGAGAAAGCAGCGGGCTGAAGAAGAAGCAATGAAAGCACCGATTAAAATGCTGTTCCCTCTTGTGCTTTTCATTTTTCCAAGTTTATTTATTGTCCTCTTAGGGCCAGCAGTTATTCAGTTTATGGAGGCTTTTAAGTAAAGATTGGTGTTAAACAAAGTGAAATTAAGAAAGCGGCTGCTAGTAGCAGCCGCTTTCTTGTGCGTCTCAGGTGGACAAATCAGCGAAATGTCCACGAGCGGTGTCAGACACCTAAGAGGAACAGCTTTTCGGGTGGTAGGTGAAGCATTATGTCGCCTTCGCTAATTTGAGTTACGGTAGCTTTTGGAACGTCTACTTTAAAGAGTAATGGCCCGACAGTGACTGTGACAGTGGAATGATCAATGCCTTCAACGATGCTACGTACTTTGAATTCAAACGTATTCGCCTCGCTACTGCTTGGCACAAAAGTAATATCGTAGTTGTGAATGCCGACATATTTCCCATGTGTTATACTCGTGCCAACTACTTTTAACTGTAAGTCATTAACGATTATTAAACTTCCCTCAAATGAATCGATCTCGTAAATGTTTTCACAACCAACAATTCGCGCGGCCGCCTTATTCACAGGTCGTGTTAATACTTCTCCCTTTTCGCCAAATTGAATATTGCTACCACTATCATAAAGGCATATATAATCACAAAGGCGATACGCTTCCTCGATATTATGAGTCACGAAAAGGACGACACCAGAAAAGTTGTGTTTAATAATTTCTAATAGCTCTAGCTCTAACATTTTCTTCACATGCTGATCTAATGCCGAAAACGGCTCATCTAAAAGGAGAATATCTGGCTCAGTGACAAGTGTCCTTGCTAGGGCGACCCGTTGTTGTTGACCACCGGATAGTTCATTCGGATAACGTTTCGCTAACCCTTCAAGTTGAACGGTTTCCAAAATACTCCTTACCTTTTGTTGTTTTTCTTGTTTTGAAAGTCCCGCAAGACCATAGCCGATATTCTCGGCAACTGTTAGGTGAGGAAAAAGAGCATAGTTTTGGAAAACATAACCAACACTACGTAAACGGGTTGGAATATTCACCCTTTTTTTATCATCAAAAAGAACTCGTTCATCAATGGCAATTCGTCCTGAATCTGGCTTTAATAGTCCTGCTATTGCTTGTAATGTTAAACTTTTCCCACAACCAGAAGGTCCTAAAAGACCGACGATCCCCTTTTTTACTTGGAAATCGACATCTAAATGGAAGTCACCGAGCGACTTATTAATTTTTACATCTAACATTAATTAGCGCCCCCTTTCGAAACCCGCTTTTCAAGGCGATTAATTGTGTATAGAACGAAAAGGGAGACAGCGGTCATAATAAAGACCAGCACGTTTGCGAGGTCTCGATTTCCTGCTAAAAGAGCATCATAAATGGCAATCGGCATCGTCATCGTTTGGTTAGGAATGCTACCAGCGACCATTAATGTTGTCCCAAAATCCCCTAACGCTCGGGCAAACCCTAACGTAATCCCAGCAGCAATTCCCCTCCATGCAAGTGGAACAATGATCGTTAAAAAAATGTTAAATTCCGTTCTACCTAACACACGAGCAGCATTAACGACATTTAGGTCAATTCCTAAAAATGCCGCTTTCGCTGATTTAATTAAAAATGGAATGGATACGACGGTTGCAGCAATAACTGCACCTGTTGGTGTGAAAACGATCATAATGTTAAAGCGTTCTTCAAGAAAGCTACCAATTGCGCTGTTCCTCCCTAAAAGCACGAGTAAATAATAACCTAGCACTGTTGGTGGAAGGACAATCGGAAGTGTAATAACGGTATCTAAAAAGTCAGCGACCCTCCCACGGGCACGACTTAAATAATAAGCGGTAGGAAGTCCAATTATAATGGTGATGAGAGTTGCCGTTAATGCAACTCTTAAAGACAAATATAATGGAAATAAATTTATTTGATCCATAGTGAAACTCCTTAAGGGATGTCATACCCGTACTTCATTAACGTTTGTTGCCCTCGTTCACTTAATAAGAAATCAATAAAAGCTTGAGATGCTTCTTGTTTTTCCGATCTCTTCAAAATTGAAATCGAGTGGTTTAAAGGCTCATGTAACTGCGCGTTTATCGGTGTAAAAGTTAATGTTTCTTCATCTTTTAATGATAAAGCGATCACCGCAGCTTCGACATTTTTCGTTTGTAATAATGTTAACGTATCGGAGATATTTCTTCCGTACACTAGCTTTTCTTCTACCTTATCCCATACGTCTGCTTGTTCAAGTGCTTGTTTCGCAGCCGTTCCGTACGGGGCATGCTCTGGGTTAGCAATAGCTATTTTGACAATATTGTCATTAAGAAGGTCCTCAAATGTTTCGACTTGTAAACTACTTTCCTTTAGTGTCGAAAAGCCAATCTTTCCAAATGCATATTTCGTAAAGTTTTCTTCAAGTAATAAACCTTCATTTTCTAATTGGACTAGAAAATCGATACTGGCTGGAGTGAAGATATCGTATGGGGCACCGTTAATGATTTGATCTGCTAGTTGCCCAGAAGAACCAAAACTAAAAACTAATTCAATTGGGTGCTCTTCTTCAAATTTTTCCCCTAATTCAGTAAATACTTGTACTAAGTTACTAGCTGCAGCAATGTGGAGCTGTTGTTTGCTCTCACTAGCGCTATTAATACAACCGAGCGAAATAGATATAAATAAAATCATGATGATTGTTAAAGAAACTCTTATTATCGCCATGCCCAATTACTCCTTTTTTGTTTATATATAAAACCCTCATGCCGTAGCAACGTCACCAAAGCTACTGACCGTGGGTCACACGATGGAATACATCTTCGAGATTACTCCATGCAGCTTTGCGACGAAAAATCATGATTTGAAGCGTTACTAGCATACTGACTTCAATAACATCATGAAATACCTCTTGGAGAAAGCTTCATGAAGGTTTGCGACGAGTAAACGCAGGAGCATCTCCTTCTAACATGTAAAAGTCAGTTTTTTCCTTTCCAACTAACCAACTGTCCAACTCTTTTACATATAAAACTTATCCTATTATATAATAACAAACTTATAATAAGTTAAAAATTATTTTAAATACAGCAACGACAAAATTTTTACAAAAAACTGTCGAATGAGATAGACTTTTCGCATTTTTATTGTAAAAATAGGTATATAGACTACATAAAAAAGGGTTTTAGCGACTAGCGCATAAAGTATTCTGAAGATCGCTTAAGGGCAATCATATATAATTTAAGGGGAGAAAAAATGGAGAAATATCAAAAGATGTTTTTTGAGAGGATGAAAAAGACGTTAAGTCAGTGGGAGTTAAAAGACTTTGTCGAAGAGGGGAATATTTATCGTTTTCTTCATACCGTTAAGGGAACAGCAGCTTCAATAGGTTTATCCCAAATTTCCAATGAAGCGGATCTGAAAATAGAACAATTAGTTGAGACAGAAAGCCGCCCTTGGAGAAAAGAAGAGTGGCAACCTTTTCTTGAGTTTATATTCGTTGATAGGATGCAAGAAGAAGAGGTTCAACGTGAGGGAGAGAACATTGAAAAGGTTACCGAAAACGAGAAGTTAATACTGCTAGTTGATGAGAATATTTCAACGGTCAATTCTCTTAAAGCAAGCTTAGAAAAAGAAGGGTATATGGTGCTTGCGGCGTTATCTGCTAAAAAAGCTTTGAAGCTGTTTTATGATCAAAAACCAGATTGTATTTTATTAGGAATCCATGAAAGAAACGAAAACGGTTTTCAATTATTGGATACGCTATTTGAGAAGTCCCAAGCCTATTTTATTCCGATTATCCTTTTATGCACTGAAGATAAGAAAGAAATAAGATTAAGAGGGTATGAGAGGGGGGCAGCTGATTTTATTGCGAAACCTTTCGAGTTTGACGAGTTAAAAGTAAGATTAGAAAATCGAATTAAATATAAAGATATGGCAAGCAATGCTGTGCTTATTGATGAATTAACCGGGGCATTTAATCGTAAGTTTTTCAAGATGGAACTAAGTCGTTATTTATATGAGTTAAATAGAAAGGAAGATGATCTATCGCTTGTCGTGTTGGATTTAGATCATTTTAAAAAAGTAAACGATCAATATGGACATGTTGTTGGAGACATCGTATTAAGTGGCTTTGCTCAGTTTATTATAAAAAACAAACGGAATTCGGATTATTTAATCCGTTACGGCGGGGAAGAGTTTATTTTATTGTTGCCACACACGAAAAAAGAAGATGCGAAAACTTTCGTTGATCGCTTATTAAGAGAGTTCTCCATGGTTTCATTTCTTTCAGAGGAAGGTAAGAGCTTTTCGGCAACGTTTTCGGCGGGCGTTGTTGAGGTAGATAATCCTAGTACTCATATTGAAGAATATGTGAAACAGGCAGATACTGCTTTATACGATGCAAAGAATCATGGGCGAAATCAAGTTTGTATTTATGAAGAAAACCTAGAAGTACCGACGACTAAAACGAATAATATTCATATTGCGGTTATCGACGACAGTGCCGTTGTTCACGAACTAGTGAAAGACCGACTGTCTAAACTATCTTTAGGAAACAATGAAATTGACTTACAATCATTTCGAGAAGGAGAGTCTTTTTTTGCCTCTGCTTGGCATAAACAGCCAGGAAAATTTCTGATTTTATTAGACGGTATCATGCCGGGGATGGATGGACTAGAAGTTCTTCGTATGCTTAGAAATGATTATCCAGAAGAAAAGTTTATCGTACTTATGCTCACTGGAAGGAAAAGTGAAGAAGATATTGTGCGAGCGTTAGAACTAGGGGCCGATGACTATTTAACAAAACCTTTTAGTGTTGCGGAGTTAGAAGCAAGAGTGAAGCGCTTAGTAAAAAGGATGATGTAAATAACAGTATACTAAGTAGGGGGATAGGGCAATTCTTAATTTAGCCTTATTCCCTCTTTCTTTCTCCATACTTTTTTCATAAAAATTTGGTACATTAAAGAAGGATAAATAGCACTAATAAAGCTTGTTGCACTATAATTTATAATGATTATATTATATTGAGAAAAGCTAAGGTCAGGGGACTACCGAGGTTTTTCTAACAGGGGTGAATCATATGGCATATAAAGTTTTAATTGTTGACGATGAAAAAGAAATGCGTACCCTTTTAACCGTTTGTTTAAAACCTTATGGATATGAAGTGGATGAAGCACAAACAGGTTATGATGCGATGCAAAAACTTATTGATCATAAATATGACTTAATTATTCTTGATATTATGATGCCGACGATTGATGGCTTTGAAGTATTAATGAATGTTCGCGAAATGATCGATAAAGATATCCCGATCATTTTGTTAACTGCATTAGGAGATACAGAACGAATTGTCGAAGGGTTGCAGCTTGGTGCCGACGATTATATTGTTAAACCGTTTGAACCGAGGGAACTTATAGCGCGAATACAATCGATCATGAGGCGGTCTAAAAAGACAGATGAAAAAGAAACGTTTAACTTCATGCTGCATGGGTTACAATTTGAAGAAAATAAACTACGAGTTTCTTATCAGGATCAAGCGCTCCCTTTAACGAAAAAAGAGTATAAAGTATTGGTCCGGCTAGCGAAAAGTCCTGGAAGAGTGTACAGTAGAGAGCAACTCGTTCAGTTAGAATGGGACGATTATTATGAAGGAGATGCTCGAACGATTGATACTCATATTAAAAACATTCGTGAAAAGTTAAAAGAAGTAGGTTTCACAAAACCGATTATTGAAACTGTTTGGGGAGTAGGGTATCAAATGATTGAAGAGGGATCTAAATAAAGGATGATAAAAATTTTGAATAGAAAGCTATCCCAGAAAATAACCCTTTTCGTGTTGCTCATACTTTTACTTATCATAAGCACAATGGTTTTATTTTCATATCATTTTTTTAAAGACTTTTATAAAGAACACTTATCCCATGAAGTTTATGAAGAATTACGTGCATATACATCAATGGTTGAAAGTGGTTTTGATGAAGAAGTGATTTCACAATTTATTATAGAAAAAAATCGTGAGCGTCACGCCCATTTGGTTTATTTCAGTCCGAATTTTGAGATGGTTTATTCTTCCCACCCTGTTAGTGAGGAGTGGCTGAGTCAGTATAAAAGTTGGGTGAAAGAACAATATAAAATCGACGGTGAAACATTAGCATATGTTGATACAGGGATAGATTTTCACATCCCTCATATATGGGCGTATCAGCCAACCTATAAAGGTGACGATTTAAACGGGTTCTTCTTCATGGACAAAGATACTGGCGAATTTGAAAAAGCAAAGGTGAAACTGTTTATTTTACTTTTTTCAATGGGAGTATTTGCGTTAATTATTGGTATGATTTTAACGTTATATTTAACGAAAGTGATCTCTATGCCACTAATTAAAATGGGTGAAAAAACTCGAGAAATTGCCAAAGGTGATTTTGATACGAAACTGACGATTTATAGTGAGGACGAAGTCGGCCAATTAGCAGAAGATATTCGGGTTATGACAAAGCAATTAAAAGACTACCGCGATTCAAAGAGGCAATTTATTTCACATATATCTCACGACTTACGAACACCAATTACGTATATCAAAGGGTATTCGGCAGTTATGAAGGATGCACCAACGGTAGATGATAAAGAGTGGCGCCGTAATTTAGAAGTTATTTATAATGAAGCAAAAAGAATGGAATATTTAGTGAGCGATTTATTTCAGTTAACGAAGCTTGAAGAAGGGAAAATTGCACTTCATAAAGAATATATCAATATCGTACCTTGGCTAGAGTCGATTGTAGCGACGCGGCAGCTTATGTTAGATAACTTAACGATTCATTGTGAAGTTGTTACGAGCAATAACGAGATCGTCGTTAGCATTGATCAGCAACGCCTCGGTCAAGCAGTAATAAATATTCTTGAAAATAGTATTCGCTATACACCGAAGGGTGGCTCGATTAAAATTACAGTTTCAGAACAAGACAATGATGTTATTATTGAAATTAGTGATACTGGGATCGGCATTGGAAAAGAAGACTTACCTCATATTTGGGAACGCTTCTACCGAGTAGATAAGTCTCGTTCTCGCGAAAGTGGAGGTAGTGGACTAGGCTTAGCGATCGTTAAAGAAATCGTTGAGGTTCATAGTGGCAGTGTAGATGTCAAAAGTGAAGAAGGTAAAGGAACTAGTTTTTATATAAAAATCCCTAAGGGAGTGCAATGACTTTTGGCGTGCTTTCTTTAGGTTCGTAATAAAAAGATCAACGTGCCGTATCGAATGATACAAAGATTAACGGTCACGTTGATCTTTATTTTTAAAAGAAAGACCAATAAGTTTACGAAAATAGCCTATTTTTTTAAGTCAATGGAGATCTTTTTCGATTCTTTATTAGCAATGACATATTGCGATTGCCCGACAAAAAGAGGGATTTCAAGATTGTCCCAATTAGGTTTAAATCCGTCGAAGCGAGTTTCATCTTTATGGAATTTCGTAATGTCTCCAACAATCCAGTCATGGTCCCCGTATTTTTGGATATCCTTTACTTTACACTCATAAACGACATAGGCGTCTGTAAGAATTGGAGAATTGATCGTTTCTGCTTTTTTAAAAGGGATATTTAAAGCTTCTAATTTGTTGCCATCATTACCGGTTAGCTTTCCCGATCCTTCAATGTACTTTGCGAATTCCGCAGGAACAAATTGAATAGCGAACTCACCGGAATTTTTAACTAAATGATGAGTAAAGCGTTCCTCAGCGATAGCTACACCGTAAATTGGTGGAGCAAAAGATATGTATGAGTGCCAACCAGCAGCCATGATGTTTGTGGTCCCATTCCATTCAGCGGTAACTAAAGCAATCAAGCCAGGATAACAATGAAGAACTGTTTCATCTGTACTTTTAAGCATAATTTCACCTTCCCAAAAAATATAATTATTTTATGTAAGCATTACTAATCATAGTATAGTTGATTTTCCAAAGAGATGCATCCGTTCACATAGAAAAAACTTGGCTACCCCCTTTATTTAGCGGAAGCCAAGTTTTTTTGTTTACTCATTATAAAGTTCAAAGTCTTCAGGTGAGCTTTCAATAAGGATGGGCTCAGTTTCACTTAAGCCAACATGCCCTAAAAACTCGGTCGCTTTTTCGCCGTCAATTAAAACAAACAGTTCGTTATGGTCAAATTGTTCAACAACCATAGCAATTTGTGTAAGTAATGCGGCTTCACCAGTAGAACCTAAGTTGGCATCTAACAGTTCACTTGAAAAAGAAACGTGAGCAACTCCGTCAACGTCTGTAACGGATTGTACCTGTACGCCTGCTGGTACAAGACCTTGAAGCCCTTCTTGCTTTGGACCATCCATCCAAAGCTGTAGCGCATCTTTAATGCCATCTTCATCTTTTGTAAGCGGAGCTTCAATTTCCACTCGATAAATATCCATTAATTGTACATCAGAGTAGTATAAATTAATCGTATCTAAAACTTCAACTTCGTTTATCACTTCACTAGGTTCCTCATTTGTTTGATCGGTGATTTCTGTTGATTCATCATCTTTTTCTTCTGTTTGTTCGGCATCCGTTCCTACTTGTGGATTTTCTTTTTGCGTATTATCGCTAGTTCCTTGTCCACATGCTGCAACTACAAGGAGTAATGCCAGTGTTAAGACTAGGTAGTTTATTTTCTTCATGTTAACACCTTCCCTAAGAAAAAATTATTGCTTCATCTTTAAGTTGAATAATTGCTTGTTAGTTACAAGCTTAGCATAAAAACGTTTAAAAGTTGTAATAAAAAAAATAAAAAAATCGAAAATTACTGTTGACGTAAAAAAGCTATCTGTTATATAATACAAATACGAAATCAAATATTGTACTAATACAAGAAAGGGGAGATAATAATGAGTCGACAAGAACGTAAAAACATGGTTAATTTTATTGAGAAAATGAAGGGGGTAGAATCGAGTCAATTAAAAAATATGACAGATCAAGAGGTTGAACACATTTATAACTCGATATACTTCCAGCTAGAACATCAAGAGTAGTTTAGGGAAAAATAACTAATTGTTTCCCCTTTGCTTGTTTTATCGGTTTACGAACATTGAATAAAGTAAAAGAGGCTACCCTATAAGTGTATTTTCACCTCGATGTAATACTAGATAGATGTGTATGATTGTACACGACCTATTTTCTAGCATTTGAGGTGACGGATACTTGGCTTTAAGGGCAGCCTCTTTTGCGTGTCATCTTTATAAAACTTTATTACTTTAATGAATTTCATAATTCAATTTTATCGCCATTAAGATCTATATGTAGTTGCGTCAAATCGCTCGCAACTACATATAGTTTCATATGGCTCAATTAAGGTAATTATGAAATTCACTCACTTATGATCGATGATTAAATTTTGTTTTGCGAGTTGCTCTGATAGAATAAATTTTCGCAATAAACATAAATCTTTTTTAGAGATCGATAAAATTTCACTACCATAGCGAATTCCTTGATCGGTGTATTTTTCATTATGTATAATAACCTTAGGGTTTAATGAAAGTTCTTGTCCTTTAACATATAAAAAATATGGGATGTTTTTCTTTAATGGTCTACAAGACAATAAACCAAAGCCTGATAAACTTATATCAATTATGTTGACTTCCATCGTAGCAGCTTGTTCAAATACTTTTTCACTGAGAAAATCATTGATGAGGGCAGAGCAGTTTACATCTAATCTAGGGAACTTTCGCCGTTCGTTGGGGAATTTTTTTAGGAAAATCGGGATGAATAAGTAAATGCATTGATTATCTTTTTTTAAAACTTTTGATTCAAATCTAATCGTACTGAAAAGACAATGAACAGAATCCCCGATCTCAAACTCTGCAGGATTCTTTAGAAAAACATGCATTACTTCCCCTTCGATATCTTCGATTTCCCCAAGGCGAATTTTATTTTGCCAGATAATTTGGATATAATCCACTTCTCCCCCCCCTTTTTCTATGGAAAATGTAGTACTATATTCATAGTATATTTTACACGAAAAGATTTTAGAATGTTATTACATTTCAGTGAATTTTCAAAAAAAGCGGTGAGTTCATATAATGAAGTGGCTAAAGAATAATGCTGTGTTTGTTTATGAGAGTTTAATGGTCATTTTAGCTATTTGTTCAGTGGCGACGATTTGGTATAAAAGTAGTTACAATGATTTTGTCATATGGGGAACGTGGCTAATCTTTTTTAGCGATTTTGTTTATAAGTTAGTCGCTTCGAAAAATAAGTGGCAATTCATAAGAGAAAATCCTTTCATTATTATTGCGGTTATTCCTTTGGACGCAATCTTTCAACTTGCTCGAACAGCAAGGCTCCTTCATTTAATGAGATTAAAGGTAATTACAAAATATTATACAAAGCCTCTCATAAATAAACTAAAAAAACAGCGCTTAAGCTTCGTGATTCCGGTTAGTATCATGCTTGTATTTTTATCGCTTGTTCCCCTTTATCATTTAGAGCCTAAAATCGATTCTTATTGGGACGCATTTATTGGTGGGGTCGCTTCGCTCGTTTTTTTCGGCTATACGAACGTAATGCCTGTTTCACCTTATGGAAAAGGAATTATCATTTTTCTCACTGTTTTTGGAGTGATATTACACGGAGTACTCATTAGTTTTTTGTTGACAATTATTTTAGATTTACGTGTAACGAAGAAATTGAAACAAAAGTTTGTGAGGGGAAAAGCGGGTTAAGCAATATACAATGTAGAATTAGGATGAAAGCAATGCTACGAAGCCTCACCTTACAGCAATTCTACATTTTACATTGTAAATTCTACATTAAAAAAAGGGCTCGTAGCCCTTTTTTCTAGTTATTTAAATCTTCAATTGAGTCGATATCCACATAAGCAGGAACGACTAAACCAATTCCAGCACCTTCTAAGTTTACACCTAGATCGATAAAGTCGTCCTTAAGATCTTCATAGTAAACTTCATGAGTTCCTGGTAACCATGCAGCAACAAGAGCATCTGCACTTCCAGTTGCAACAGCATTCCACATTCCAAAAGCTTCTAAAGGAGTAAGTGTTACATCATACCCGATATCCTCTAGTACTTTGCCAATCATGTGAGTTGAAGCAATTTCAGAATCCCATGCAACAAATGCTAACGTAATTTGGTCACCATCAACGTGAGCAACGCCATCAGTCCAAAGGGATACTTTATCTTGGTTAGCTGCAACCCAATCAGCAGCTGCATCAACTGGGTCTGCGCCTTCATTAACAGCAATCATAATTTCGCCCATATCATCTTGCTCCCAGTAGAAGTTTTCTAATACTTCGTAGGCAGAAGGATGGTCTTGATCTAGTCCAAGGCGAGCAATCGTATGAACACTCTCAGATGCACCGAAAATCCCCTTTGGATCTTCTAAATATTTAAGGTCATATTTCGCAAACTTCCAATGTGGTGTCCAACCAGTTACCACGATTGGCTCTTCGTTTTCATAAGCCGCGGCAAGAGCTGCCGTCATTGCTGCTGAAGAACTAGTTTGTAGAGTAAAATCTTCTAATCCATAAGCGTCAATAGCTTCTTCTGTAGCTGCCATAATACCAGCACCTGCATCAATTCCTGTAATCGTGTAATCTAGTGAGCCTCCTACGGAATCATCACCACCGGTTGTAGTATCAGATCCACAACCTGCAGCTAATAGTGTAAGTGATAAACCTGCAGCAATACTTAGTCTTTTTAAATACTTCTTCATTTTTTGACCCTCTCCTTATTTCTATTTTTTATATAATCCCTTTTTCGAAAAAAGAGTGAAAAACGATATTCTCTTCTTGGTATCAGAATCACATGAAAGATGAACTTTTACCACGATGAATGTAAGTATCAAACCTTATGTAGAGTAGTCACCCGAAAAAGACATATTGAATCAATTATCTTTTTGGAAACGACATATTCTTGGTGTTAAGAATTTGTGGTTAAGCTACACCTTTTTGGCGATTAAAGCTTTGGGTGAGGCGGTCTAAAATGATCGCTAAAATAACAAGTGCAATACCTGCTTCAAACCCACCACCGGCATCATTACGGCCGACTGCATAGTAAACTTTTGTTCCTAAGCCAGATGCACCGATCATGGAAGCAATAACAACCATTGATAGAGCGAGCATTATACTTTGATTTACCCCAGCCATAATCGTCTTTTTCGCCATCGGTAATTGAACTTTAAATAGTTTTTGAAATGGAGTGCTTCCGAATGCATCGGAAGCTTCAATAAGCTCGGTTGAAACTTGACGTATTCCTAAATTCGTAAGCCTTACAGTTGGTGGCATTGCGAATATAACTGAAGCTATAACACCAGGAACCATACCAATTCCAAAGAAAACTACTGCTGGAATCAAGTATACAAAGGCTGGCATCGTCTGCATAAAGTCTAAAATTGGTGTAATAATACTTTCCACTGTTTTATTTTTTGCCATCCAAATCCCAAAAGGAATACCTAAGATGACAGAAATACCAGCAGATGTTAGTACGAGTGAGAGAGTTAACATCATATCACTCCAATAACCTAAGTTTTCGATTAACATGAATCCGAAGAAAACAAAGGCTGGTAAACCGAATTTCTTTTTTGTAGCAAAAAAGGCTAAACCAGTTAATAACAAAATAAATAACCATGCAGGGATTGCACTTAAACCATTACTTAAATGAGTAACGGTAAAACCAATAAATTCTTTTGGAACATCGAACAAGCCGTCAATGCCTTTTAACCAATCAACAAAGGCATCAATTCCATCAGCTAGCGGAAGCCTCGGTAGTAGACTCATCTTTGTTCACCTCCTGACCTGATGATAGGGCAGCTAACACTGCTCCTCGAATAATAATTCCCTTTAGTAATCCGTCTTCGACAACAGCTACCGGAATAGGGGATGTAGAAACGACGTCAAACAATTCATGTAATGGTGTATCAGGATGAACTGTTGGAACGTTCTTTTCGATAATATCTAGTAAACTATGATTTTCTTTTACCGCTTTTGATACTTCTTCAGCACTAACGATTCCTAGTAGTTCTTTTTTACGGTTTGTTACATAAATGCTAGAAATGCCAGTATCTTTCATGCGTTGCATCGCTACACGTGGACCATCTTTTTCAGCGTTTACTGTTTCAGGGCGTTTCATAACATGGCTGGCTGTAAATACTTTTGAGCGATCGACATCTTCAACGAATCTTTCTACGTAATCGTTTTCTGGGTTAGTTAAAATGTCTTCTGGTGTACCGATTTGGACAATGGAACCGTCTTTCATAATGGTGATCCGATCACCGATTCTTAACGCCTCGTCTAAATCGTGCGTAATAAAGATAATCGTTTTTTGCATTTTTTGTTGTAAATCTAATAATTCATCTTGCATATCTTTACGGATTAACGGGTCTAATGCTGAGAAGGCCTCATCCATTAATAAAACGTCAGGATCATTTGCTAACGCACGAGCTAAACCTACACGCTGTTGCATACCGCCTGATAATTCGTTTGGATACATATGTTCATAGCCTGATAGACCTACTAGTTCAAGAGATGAAATTGCTGTTGCTTTTCTTTCATCTTTTTCGACGCCCTGTACTTCAAGTCCGTATTCTACGTTTTCAAGAACGGTACGAAACGGGAAAAGTCCGAATTTTTGAAAGACCATACTTAGTTTTTTTCTTCTAACTTCTCTTAGTTCCTTAGCCCCCATTGCCGCTAAATCGACACCATCGATCCAAACATTCCCTGTTGTCGGTTCGATAAGGCGGTTAAGAAGCCTAACGAGCGTCGATTTCCCACTACCTGACAAGCCCATGATGACGAAAATTTCACCATCTTGAACTTCAAAGCTTGCTTGGTTCACACCAACCGTCATTCCGGTTTGCTTCAAAATTTCATCTTTTGATGTATTTTTGTTTAAAAGTTCTAACGCTTTTTTCGGCTTTTTACCGAAAATTTTCGTTAAGTTTTCAACTTTTATTTTTCCCATGGTACACCTCTAATTCTTTAATTGTTGTTTAGCTGGATTAAAGTAAATTCGGTTAATCATCATTTGTCTGCCAACTTTTCACTGTTACTACTATATTCCTTTTTTATTTATCGTACAAACTGTATATTCTTTAGAATTCGAATAAAAAGTACGTACAGAAAAAACCGTACGTAACATACAGACTGAATACTTATAAATGCTACTATATCCTCTCATTTACAATAGAGATGTAAACTTTCAACTTTTTTTTGCCTTTGTTAAACTACTATTAAGTAATGTAACTGGTTGGAGGGGGAATGATGGATAACAACGTTAAAGAATTACAAGACTATCAACAATTAAAGAAAGCGCGAGATCGTTTTATTAGTGAAGTTGCTAAAAATATTCATTTATATGATATTTCTCATTCTGTCGGTAGACTATATGGGACTGTATTCTTTTCAGAGGATGCAATGACCTTAGACGAAATGAGTGATGCGTTAGGCATGAGTAAAACTAGTATGAGTACGGGTATTAGATCGTTAGTAGAAGCCAATATGGTCGAAAGAGTTTGGGAAAAAGGCATTAGAAAAGACTTATATAAAACGGAGGATGATTGGTATAAATCATTTTCCAATGTTTTCATCAATAGATGGAGAAACGCTACTGAACAAAATACTATTGCAATTAAAGAAACAAAGGAAATGTTAGACGATTTAAATGAAACGACAGAAAGTGAGAACTTGAAACAGTTAATTGAGAGTGATATCACAAAACTTAATCAGGCAGAAGCTTATTATAAATGGTTAGACGATGTTATTTCTTTATTTGAAACAGGGGAAATTTTTGATATTGTACCGAAGCGAGGGGCTGTCCCAAAACAAAGTGCCAGAC
>SKSA01000002.1 GCA_007118195.1 Anaerobacillus sp.
AACCTAGCATCACCCATTACACTCACCCATTTTCTGTATAGACGGGCTCAAATTTTATCTCTGAGAGTATTATGTAGGTATAACCACACTAACCCAAAGAAAGGAAGTGTAAAAATGTATTCTAACTTACCACCGACTCTCGGAGCAAATGTTCCACCAAATATTCCGCCTATGCCAACTTATACAGCTCCTGCTTATGGCTATGGCTATGCAGCTCCTGCTCGTCATACTAATTATTTCACTATAATCGTAGTGTTGTTTATCTTATTAGTAATTGTAGGTGCAAGTTACACTTATCCAAAATGCTAACTTAATCCCACTCGCTTAAAAAATTCCTGTACAGTACACACTCGTACAGGAATTTTTTTGGGTATTTAAAAAGACAAACGCCGTTAATCTATTTCCTTTAATAATTTATAACCTTTAGATATCATTTCTTTGGTTACTTCCAATAAATTAGCGAAGCCTCCAAAAAAATATTCGGAGGTTTTTTATTATGGCTTTAAGTGTTAAAATCGAAAGGGGCTTATGATTTAATCTCCATTTACTAATTACAAGCTTTTTTTAATACTCATAGATTGGTAAATCAAAACAGTGCAGGAGTGGAAATTTAGGATGAACAAAAAAGACATTGCACATATTCGCAAACAATTTAAAGCAAATAATGACTTGCTAAAGATCAGTGATATGTTTACGGTTTATATTATGAAAGAGTCCAGTGAAATCTATCATCATCAAAGCCAGCCCTTTGAAATACTTGAGGAGGAGCAAGAAGAGTTATTCTTTAATAACTTTAAAAAAATACTTGGTGGACAATTGGATGAGAAGTTGTTTGAATTAAAGTTTCAAAGGAACGCGGAAGATAACAGCCAACTTATTTTACATCAAGGGTTATTGAGCGATGATGTGGAAGACTGGAAGGAACAAATGCTTCGAATCGTAGGAAAAATGCTTAAAACCAGGCAATACGAGATGGATATCGTCATCACCTTCATTCGCGGAGAATATTTCAAGCCTACGAAACGTAGAAATGAACAGACGGAGGAAAGTGACCGGGATTCCGTTTATACCCATCCGTTTATTTTATGTAGCATCAATAGCACACAAGAACCGAAGAAAGAATTGCTTTTTGACTATGTGATCAAAGAATTTAAGTATAATATTGTGGTTGACCCGATCATCAACCTAAACGCTCCGATTGGAGGTTTTCTCTTTCCTTGTTTTACCGATAATACTGCCGATGTGAACCACATTCTGTATTCGGCAGGGAAAGCAAATGACCCCGACCATCAGTTCATCGAGGAAGTCTTAAATGGCGAAGAGACGATGACGGCAAAGGATGACAAAATTGTTTTTGAAGAAATCGTGAAAGACGTGACAGGAGATCAGCTTAATACCGCAACGCTTTCCAATGTTTATGAAGAAATTAACCGTGTTATTGAAGAAAATGAGGAAGAAGAAACTCCTAAATTAGACTCAAAAGACGTGGAACGTGTGTTAAAGCAGAGCGGTGTAAAAGATATTCATACGGAACAGATAGAATCTGCTTTCAAGAAAGTAATCGATGACGATAAATATGAAATAAAGGCAAGCAGTATCGTGCCAAAGTATACTTCCAAATCGATAAAAATCGAAACGAAGGTCGCGAAAGTTTCGATTAGTCCCCAGGATTTAAGATACGTTAGACAGATCAACTTTGAGGGTAAACGCTATCTGATGATCGAAGTAGAAGAAGATACCGTTATTGATGGGTTCAAGATGATTACGGAAGCTTTTGGTGAAAAAAGAGATTAACAAGATGGTGCCTCAAGATGGTGCCTGACCCCCAGCGCGTTAAAGCTTTAACGCACTAGGGGTCAGGCACCTTTTATGATTCGAACATATTTTTCTTTACTACGTAGACAGCAGCTTGGGAACGATTTTTAAAATCCATTTTACTAAACAAATTACTAATATAATTGCGGACCGTTTTTTCCGTTAAACCGAGAATTCTACCAATCTCTTTATTTGTCATCCCTTCTCCAATCAGGCGAAGGATTTTTTCTTCTTGCTCCGTTAAATCATTTTGTTTCGATTGAGTTTGCATACGCTTTATTAGTTTTTGTGAACTTTCGAAATCAATCATATGAACTCCGGCTAAAGCTTGATTAATTGCTTCCTCCAGTTTACTTAAGCCGATCTTTTTTTTCACAAAACCTACCGCACCCGCCATGATAGAAGCGAACATCGCTTCTTCTTCAGTGTGAGATGTTAGCATCAGTACTTTCGCTTTAGGATCAATATTTCTAATCTCTCGACAAGCTTCAATACCGTTTTTTATAGGCATGCGGATATCCATTAGGGTGATTTCAGGAAGGATTTGCTCGTACAGTTCTATCGCTTGCTCGCCATCTTCCGCTTCTCCAATCACTTCGTACTTTCCGTCCCTTTCTAGTAAAGCCTTTAATCCTGAACGGACAATTTCATGATCATCAACAAGCAAGATCGTAATCTGTTTCGTCATAACATTACACCTCTCTTGGAATTTGAATATCTACGGTAGTGCCTTTCCCTATTTTGCTATTTACCAAAAGCGTTCCACCTAACATACGAGCTCTTTGCTGGATATTTTTTAGCCCTTGGCGTTCTCCTTTTGATTGAAGTCTTTGACAACTTTTTTTATTAAAGCCTTTTCCATTATCCGAAATAACAAGCGATAATACGTTGTTTGTATCTTTCAACTCGATTTTCACAATGGTAGCAGATGCATGCTTAATCACGTTTGTTAACAATTCAAAAGCGATAAGTTCGATATTTTTCGAAACCTCCTCAGAAATGTTGTGTGTATTTGTGATTTGCTCATGATCGAAACTAACAGCGATACCGGAATGATCTTTAAAATCATGGACAATTTCATAGAGGGAAGCGAGCAGTGTCTCACCATTTTTGTTTGAATGTCCGTGCAGGTCTCCAATATAGTTTCGCATTTGACTGATAATATCGTTAAGCTTCACTGTTACAACTTGGATATGTAATTTTGCTTTTTCCGGTTCTTGATCTATTGATATAGTGGCGTTTTCTAAATACAATCCAACACCATAGATTGATTGAATAACACCATCGTGTAAATCTCTAGAAAATCGTTCGCGTTCATTATAAATAGAATTAAGCACTTGAGCCTGAGCGAGTTGTTGTTGAAAATCTTGCTTAAAAATTCTTAAAATATGTACCGCATAGTAAGCCATAAAGATTCCACAAATAGCCCTAAATAAGTAAATAGGGATCCCTGTAATAGCAAAAAAACTATCAATATTTACGATACTTGCGGGAAAAAAGTTAGCTTCTGGAACAATTAATCCCCCCGCAAGAGCATAGCCAAGAAAAACAAGGCTGAATTTTTTTAATAATGAAGGCGGAGTATGAAATCGTTTCTCATTCAAAATTGGGATTTGTAAATAAATTGCATAGGCTGCTACGATTGAACCTGGAAATGCAAGCAAGTAACGAGACCAAGTATTACTTGCGTTAATCCAAAGTCGAAAGTCATCATAATAGAAAAAACTACTTAAAACATATATAACAAGCCAAAAGGAAAATAAAACGATCGGAATGTAATTCATACTCCTCCATCTTCGCTTTGTTTCCGTTAATAATTTTGTTCCAAAAATGAACAAAAACATGAATGATAGTGAATTTAACAACGTTTTAAAAACAATAAAATTCTCGTAGTTATTAATAGCAACAAGTTCTCTTTGAAGCCTAAGAAACATCATTCCCCACTCAACGAACCCATGAAAAAAACCAAAAAGGGCCAAGTATTTTAGACTTTTAGCCAAAGGGATATCGCTGGAACTTTTAGATTGAAGAGCGATAGCAAAACCCATCAGAAAAAAGGCAAGACCGTATACAAAGAATACTTCTGTACTATGAACCACAAAAAAATCTTGAAAGGCTATTAGGATCACCTCCTTCCTTGGTATCGAGAACAACATTTTCACATATTTCACATTCAGTATACAAGATTATGTATTTTTGCGGTAGATAGGATACTTATAATAAATTCTACAATTTTTTAAAACTTTGATTTGACTAAACATATGTATATAAACCTATAAGACAAACTTAAATTATCACAATTATAAAGAAATAAGTCGGTTTTCCTTATATATTTTCAAGACCTAAACTTATAATTCTGAGAAGAAAAACAGACAAAATATAGACACAAACTGCTCTTTCTAAGGGACAATTGTCACTATTTAATTATGTGTAAATGAAACATAATGATGGTGAAAGATGTGACTTAAACTGCAACACAGCGCAAAATCACATCTAAAAAAATTAAGGGGTGAAAAAGAAAGTGAAGAAAAGTAGATTATTATTTTTAGCAATACTTATGTTTGTAATTGCAATAATTGCAGCGGGTTGTTCTTCAGAAGATACGGCCGATCAAACACCGGATGTAGATACTGAGGATCAAACTCCAGATACAACAACCGATGATTCATCTACAGATGTACCTGTAGAAAATCTATCGTATTATGACAATTTTGTCGGGCCTAACGCCTGTGCCGGTTGTCACTCTGGTCAAATGGGTAAATGGGAGACATCTTGGCATACCCAAAAAACAGCAGAGGGTCCTGCTCTTGGTGGAGGTGACCTTGTCTGGGATTGGGTTCCAAGTAAATGGGATGAGCTAGACTCTTATTTAGTGTTAGATAGAAAAGATTCTAATACTATTTATGTTGGTACTAAGAAGTATGAATTAGACGAAGTCGATTATTCCGTAGGTAGCATACGTAAACAACGGTACATGATTTACTATGACGGCTCTCCTCAAGAAGCTTGGTTAGCCACTACTGAGGATGGTGGGATTAGTTGGAATTTAGATAAGTCTGAAACGGTTCAATTCGAAGGAAATAAAGAACGTGCAGGTTACAATTTCCTATTCATTGAATTACGTGGTGAGGACGATATTAGAACATACGGTACTTGGCGTACTTGGCAAGAACAATGTATTTCATGTCACACGACTGGTTTTAACCCAAATGCTTGGGATGAGGCAAAAGAACAATTTATCAATGGTGAGCGTGAAGATTTAAAAGATACATTTATTGCCGATTTACGTATCAGCTGTGAAAGTTGCCACGGACCAGGGAAAGATCATGTAAGTGGTCCATCGTCAGAAAACATTATTAATCCTGCAAAACTTAGCAAGGATGACCCTACTCGTCAATTAGTTTGTACTCAATGTCATACTCGTAATCAAACGAACCTTGTTCATGGAAATGGTTCAAATGACTATCGCGGTTTTAAAATAGGTACAGACACTAACATTTTGGAATTTATTAGTTATACACGCCCTGCATGGGGAACTGGGAACCGTCAAGTTTCAATCGATGGAAAAGGTCGCCGCGACCATCAACAAGATATGGATATTCTACTAACTGACTACATTAGAGGAGGAAGTAGTGTCCACGGAGCAATGGCATGCTTCGACTGCCACGACTCTCATAATGTCGGAAATAATGCGAATAACCCACGAACATTTGGTGAAGCACCAATCGACAACTGTATTACTTGTCATGCAAATAACGCTGAAGAAATGATGCAGGTTCTTAACGGTAGTACCGGTTGGGATAAATTCGGACACGGAAACTACGATAATGAAGGAGGACGTTCTGGAAATAAGCAGCATATCTTCAACTTCGATGAAGAAGGTAGGAGCTTTGGATTATCTCCTGATCAATACATTTGGGCTTTAAAGAAAGATGGAAATGCTAGTGAAGTGGATGGTTGGGAGTCCATCTGGCCATGGGAGATTGACCACTACGAAAATGAGCTTGGACAACGAACATATATAGGTGCCGAGCCTTGGAATGACGCTAATTAATTATTTTAAACAAAAAAGCCAGGGATCCCTGGCTTTTTTGCACGCGATCCAGCGGGACAG
>SKSA01000205.1 GCA_007118195.1 Anaerobacillus sp.
GCTGTTGAGAACATTTTCTCAACAGCCTTCGGATCATTAAGATCTAACTTTTTTGCTTTTTTTTGCTTTTTTATTTATCGCTTTTTTTAAATCATCTTCGGTGCTTTGATCCCAAAGCTCAACACCAACATTATATGCTGAGCGAGCAATCATAAACCCTGCTACTGGTGCAGTTAAGAAAACGAAGATAATCGTTAATAAGATTTTTCCACTAAAAATTCCTTCAAAAAACCAGAAGTACAGGAACACTGCTAACATAATGCTAATTACACCTAGTGTAGCGCTCTTAGTAGCAGCGTGGAGGCGCCCGTATACATCAGGGAACCTTACGATACCGATAGCTCCTAAAAGGCTTAAAAAGCCACCAAGGAGGATGAGGATGCTAATTATGATCTCGGTCAAAGACCACACCCCCTTCAATAAATTTCGCTAAAGCGATCGACCCAATAAACGCTAAAATAGCGATAACTAGAATAACATCGGAATATGCTAAAGTATTTTGAATCATCATTACGATACCAATAATTCCGATTAATGTAATCCCAATTGTATCTAGGGCAACAACCCGATCAGACATCGTTGGTCCTTTCACTACACGAATAAAACAAACGAGAATAGATAGTCCCATAATGATAAGCGCAATGGTCAAAGATATTTCTATCATTATTGAGTCACCTCCATAATCGCTTTCTCAAAAGAGTTATGGATTTGTTTAATCATCGCTTCTTTGTCAGGTACGTGAATCGAGTGGACATAAATCGTTTTTCCATCGTCAGAAAAATTCATTGATAAAGTACCAGGTGTTAAAGAGATTAAACTAGCTAATAGTGTAACTTCCCACTCTGTTTTTAATTTTGTCGGAACAGCTATAATACCTGGTTCAATATTTAGCTTCGGACTAAGGACGATTTTAATTACATCAATATTTGCTAAAATTAACTCCCATAAGAATAATAGTATCAACTTAAAAATCGCGATAACACGACGGAAATAAAAGTCGAACATTAAGAACCGTCTTAACACATATAGGAGTGCCAAGCCAACTACATACCCAATTGCAAATTCTAATAGGGAGTAGTCTTGTCTAAGTAACATCCAGATTATCGCTAAACCGATATTTAATAAAATTTGAAATGCCATAGCAACTACTCCTTAAGTACAGAATTAATATAATTAGACGGGTCAAGTATTTGTTCAGATACTTGTAATAAGTAAACGAAAACAGGCTCTGCAGCCAATCCCATGATAACCGCAAGTGCAACTAGTGGTAATATCGTTACAACTACGCTACCAATTTTTCTTTCCTTCGCTTCTTCATCAGTAAGCTTTTGCTCTCCCCAAAATGCGTAAATGAATATTTTCATCATTGAGAATAGCGTTAAAATACCAACGAACAAACCGACAAAAACGATATAGTATTGCTCTTCTTGTATACCCGATAAAACTAAAGCAAATTTACTGAAAAATCCACTTAAAGGTGGAATCCCTGCCATTGCCATTGCAGCAACAAAGAATGTCCATCCGAGGAACGGATGCGTCTTTAATAGTCCACCCATTTTCTTTAAATCTGTTGTTCCAGTTACTTTTTGTGTTGCTCCAGCGTACAAGAATAATGCTGACTTTACAAAAATGTTATGGGCAATATGGTAAAGTGCACCAGCAAGAGCAAGCGGTGTGAAAATCGCTAGACCCATAATCATATAACCAACCTGACTAATGATATGGAAAGATAAAATCCGCTTAAAGTCAAATTGAGAAACGGCACCTAGTACACCGAAGAACATCGTCGCTCCTGCTAAAATCATGATCACCGTATGATGTGTAAAGGCTACATCATGATAGAAGATGAGCGTGAAGACACGGATTATGCAATAAATCCCAACTTTTGTTAACAAACCACCAAACAGTCCAGCAATTGCAGAAGGTGGACCAAAATATGATTTCGGTAACCAGAAATAAAGTGGGAATAGAGCTCCCTTCATACCAAACACTAGTAAAAACAAGATTGCAATTACATTTAATACACCTTGTTGCTCTAATTCAGCTACTTTAACAGAAATGTCTGCCATATTTAGCGTACCGGTTACTGCATAAATATAAGCAACTCCAACGATAAATAATCCAGATGCAACAATGTTGATGATCACATACTTAAGAGATTCACGAAGCTGATATTTCGTTCCGCCATGTACAATTAAAATGTATGAAGAAATGAGCATCACTTCAAAGAATACGAATAAGTTAAAAAGGTCACCAGTTAAAAATGCACCATTAACACCAGTGATTAAAAATAAGTAAAAGGGGAGAAAATATCCCTTTAGCCTTGCTTCACTTAATGTTTTAAAACCAAAATATAAACAAACAATCCCAACGATACCAGTTAGTAAAACCATAAAGCTTGAAAGAAGGTCGGCAACTAACACAATTCCGAACGGTGCGGGCCAATTCCCTAGTTCTAATGTTTTGATTCCCTCGTAGTATACGATATGGGCTAAGTACAACGAAATACCTAATAGAGCAAACATAGTTATTCCACTAATTACACGTTGTACCTTTAAATTTTTAGCGAATAATAATAAGACTACGCCTACGATTAACGGTAAGAGTATCGGTAGAATGACTATGTTATTCATCAGCACTTCCCCTTAATTGATCTAAATCATCAGTTTTATGAACTTTATACGTGCGATAAGCAAGGACGAGTAAAAATGCTGTCACACCAAAGCTAATTACGATTGCTGTTAAAATCAATGCTTGCGGTAGAGGGTCTGCGTAGGCGGCAGCTTCTTCCCCGAGCAGTGGTGGTGCTCCTTGCTTTAACCCTGATAATGTCAGAAGTAGTAGATGAGCACCGTGACCAAGCATAATTACCCCAATCACGACTCTTAACAAGCTTTTCGTTAAAATTAAATACGTACTTACTGTAAAAATTACCCCAATTACTAAAATCATTAATATTTCCATTATGCATCATCCTCCGCAATCGTTAAGATGGAGAGTAATGCTACCCCTACGACAACTAAATAAATTCCTAAGTCAAAAGGAAGTGCAGTCGTTAACTCTGTTTCACCTAAAATAGGTAGTTGAAAATAATCGAAATACTGAGTTAAATAAGCATCTCCGAAAAACATTGAAACAACACCAGTTCCAATCGCTAACAACATTCCAATTGCAATCATTGTCGTATAATTAAAAGGAATTACTCGTTTAATTGTTTTTAAGTCAAAGCTTACGTATAAAAGTAATAAGCCAGCTGCAGTCATTAAGCCTCCAATGAATCCTCCTCCAGGATTGTTATGACCTGCAAAGAAAAGGAATACAGAGAAGGAAAGAATAATGAAAGCAACAATTCTAGTAATTGTATGAAGCATGAGTGAACTCTTCATTACACATCTTCCTCCCCAGTCATTCGAAGTTTAATTAAAACGACAATTCCGAGTGCCGCAATTGCTAGTACTAATACCTCTAACATCGTATCAAGTCCACGGAAGTCAACTAAGATGACGTTGACGATATTTTTACCACCAGCAAGATCATAAGAATTTTTAATAAAGTAGTCTGAGATCGGATCGATTGGATTAGCATGACTAAATGCATGAGCACTTAGTGCAGTAACAGTAACGACTAAACCAACCCCGATTGAAACGATTAAATTAGTAAGCTTAAATCGTGGTGTAAACTTTTCCTTTCTAAGCTCTGGTAAATGGTAAAACGCTAGTAGGAATAGCACAACCATAACAGTCTCTACTAAAAGCTGTGTTAAAGCTAAGTCTGGTGCACGGAACACGACAAAGAGTAAGGCAATTAAGAAGCCGATAACACCAGTGGCTACAATCGCTGTAATTCTATGTGAAATAAACGGAAGAAGTACAGTTGTAGCAAGTAAAACAATGACAAGAATAAAAATATAAGGCGAAACTTCAGCCACATTTACTAAATCTATCGCAAAAATATTATATTTGATCATCGTATAACCCATGAGACCAACGATAAATACACACATAAATACGAAATAGTCACGTAGTAAACCAGTCATTTGCATGTTTGTCACTTTAATTGAACCAGATACGAGCCAAACAAGTGAGTTATCATAAACCCAATTTAATGGATCTCTTTCTTTTAAGAAGAAAGTAGCTTCGGCCCATTTCTTTAAATTTAAGAATACAAGAGCACCGAAGATTACTACTCCGATCGTCATAAATAGCTCAGTATTAAAGCCATGCCAATGATAAATGTTTACATAGAAACGATCTCCTTCAGCCAGAACATTCGGTAAGATCGAAGCCATTGTCGGTTCGATAATCGAATAAGCAAGAAGGTTTGGAAAAAGACCAAAAATAACGACTAATGAAGCAAGAACAATAGGTGGAATTAATAATCCAATTGGAGCTTCATGTACTTCTTTTTCAAGCTTTTCTGGTTTGAATTTACCAAGGAACGTACGAGAAAACATCAACATACAGTAAGCAAATGTAAAGATACTAGCAATCCATGCGATGACCGGGAATAAAATCCCTAATGTTTGCATATTGAAAATATCCATTGTCGTCGCATTTAACGCTGCTGTAAAGAACATTTCCTTACTTAAGAATCCGTTAAATGGTGGTACTCCTGCCATCGATAAAGTACCAATTAAAGCTACAGTAAATGTAATTGGCATGATGGCCATTAATCCACCTAATTTACGAATGTCCCTAGTCCCTGTTTCGTGGTCGACAATACCGACAATCATAAACAGACTTCCTTTGAATGTCGCATGGTTTATAAGGTGGAATACAGCTGCTAGGGTAGCTGTATAGTAAAGTGTACCTACAGCAGCAACGTCATAATGGAATGCTGCAGAACCTAATCCTAGTAAAGCCATTATTAAACCAAGTTGACTAATGGTTGAAAAAGCCAAAATCGCTTTTAAATCCTTTTGGCGTATAGCTGAAACGGATCCCCACAATAATGTAAAGATACCGAACCCTGATACGATCCAAAACCATTGTGGTGCTATTCCAAAAACTGGCGTTAAACGGGCAACTAAATAAATACCTGCTTTAACCATTGTAGCAGAGTGTAAATAAGCACTTACAGGAGTTGGTGCTTCCATTGCATCTGGTAACCAAATGTGAAATGGAAATTGAGCTGATTTTGTAAATGCACCAGCTAAAACAAATAACATAGCTGGAATAAATAGCGGATTAGTAACAATTACATCTGCTTGAGCAATAATTTCTCTTATACTAAATGTGCCAGTCATTACATATAGTAGTGAGAAACCAGCAAGCATTGCAAATCCACCAGAAACAGTGATCAACATAGATTTTTGCGCACCATAACGAGAACGTTCTTTATGGAACCAGTACGCAATTAGTAAAGAAGAAGCTAGACTTGTTAACTCCCAAAAAATGTAAAGTGTCATTAAGTTGTCTGAGAAAACAACCCCGAGCATTGCCCCCATAAACATTAGTAAATAGACGTAAAAGTTATGAAGTGACTCTTTCTTTTTATTGTACAAGTAATAAATAGAATACAGTACAACAAGTGTTCCAATCCCCGTGATTAAAAGACCGAATAATAGGCCTAACCCGTCTACGTAAACATCAAAGTTTATTCCTAGTGACGGTATCCAAGGCAGTTGTTCGTGGATTGTTTCACCTCGTGATATATTCGGTAGAAACTGCAGGAAATAAATGAACAAAGTGAATGGAAGGATCATAACGAACCATCCAGTATGTACTTGACGAATATACTTGTACAAAAACGGGACAAGTATAGCCAATACAAATGGTGCTAAAATTACGAGATGTAACAATGACAAATGATATACCCCCTATTCTAAAATTTTTATTTGACAAATTTCGCACATTCTCCGCCCTATAGCCAATAAAATTATATACTAAAATGAAACCTGTTGCATCCTCTACAATAATAGACTTTCGCATTTATAAAAAAATTATTAAATAAGAAGAAACTAAGCAAAAATAGCAAAAAAAAAATTTTTTTACAGTTTAAATGTTTGTTTTTTTAAAATTTTCTGAATAATACTCTTGGAAAAATATATGTATATATTTCCTCTCGTAACGTCATCCTTATAAAGAAAACTATTGGATATTAAAGTAAGTATATAGATTGTAAAGGGTGAGTAATGTGATTAGGAAAGTAGTTGTTGCGGTAGGGATATTTACAGTTTTATTTTTTGTAGCTTGGTGGGCAAATGAAATGAATGAAAAAAGGTATTATACAGATGAACGGAGTGGACAACTGCAGCCGTTAGTCGTTGATGAAGAAGAGAGATTTGAACGTTTTCGACCGAGAGAATATATTAAAATTCAAAGGTGAGCTTAATTTAAAGCTCACCTCAGACTGTTGACAAACGCTCGCATACGTCGTTGTTCACCCTTGGGTCCATACTCATTACCCTCTTTGGTAACTCCGCTGTCTCCAAGGGTTCACGCCTCGTCTGACAAGCGTTTTCAATCAGTCTGAATTGATTTTAAAAAATACTGTGTCTACACACACTAAAAAGGTGAGCTTAATTTAAAGCTCACCTTTTGTGTATTTATATGTCGTAGTATTCTTCAACACGTTTTAAAAATAACATTGTTTGCGATAATAGTTATTTTAATAAATTTTATAAATATTAACTGTTAGGATGATTTTCTTATTTGGTCTAATAAGGCTCTTCTTTCAATCTCTTCTTTAACTAATAAAATGAAATCCGTACTAAGTTTTAATTCAATAGCTTTATAATATGTTTCGATTAAAAGGTCATCAGATAAGCTTTTCATAATCCTCACTGCTATTAAGCAGTTACACCTCCTTAATAATTTTTGTTGACATATATATAGCGTTTGGTTCATATATTTAGTAAGTTGTGTAAGTTTGTACCTAAATTCTACCATGTCCTAGAAAAAGGAACAACCGTTCGACTTATCCACACAATGCGGTGGATAAGTTGTTAGTAAATTGTTTGTAACAGAGGGAACCTTTGTAAAGCGTGTGTGGATTTGTGTGTAAAGTTATCCACATCTGTAGATTGCTGATAAATTTTGTCGAAAACTTTTTAATGTTTTCTTTCTAAAACACCATCCAAAAAACAATGAAAGATACGTAATCCATTTTTAGGTATCAAAAATATAAGAGATATTTTAATACAGATTGCAACCTTAGTATGATATGTTTTATAATGTATAATTTGTAGTGGTAAAATACCATATACGGACATCTATAGTAAAGTCAGAAATTTTCACCTATATAAAATTACCCGTTGTGAATACTATAACTATAAAAAATCAATCGAAATTTAGGGGGATTTACTGTTGATCGATCGAGATTTAATTTGTTCAGGCTGTGGAGTGAATGTTCAAACAGAAAATAAGGAGCAGTTGGGGTTTGTTCCTAAATCTGCATTAGAAAAAGATGTGCTCATTTGTCAAAGGTGTTTTCGCTTAAAGCATTATAATGAAGTTCAAGACGTTTCATTAACTGATGATGATTTCTTGAAAATATTAAATGAACTTGGAAAACGAGATGCGTTAATAGTGAAGATTGTTGACATATTTGATTTTAACGGTAGTTGGCTCCCTGGTTTGCACCGTTTCGTAGGAAATAATCAAGTTTTATTAGTTGGAAATAAAGTAGATTTATTGCCTAAAGGGTTAAATCATAACAAGTTAATTAATTGGATGAAGTACTCTTCCAAACAACTCGGGTTAAAGCCAGAAGAGGTTTTTTTAATTAGTGCTGAAAAGCGCAAAGGCATTTTAGAATTAGCCGATGCTATTGAACAGTACCGTCAGAAAAAAGATGTATATGTTGTCGGTTGTACTAATGTTGGAAAATCAACATTTATTAATGGACTAATAAGTGAATTTGGTGGAGATGAAGAGCAGTTTATTACAACTTCCCATTTTCCAGGAACAACATTGGATATGATTGACATTCCTCTTGATGACGGAAGTTCATTATTTGATACGCCTGGAATTATCAATCACCATCAAATGGCGCATTTTGTGACAAAAAATGAGCTAAAAATCATTACACCTAAAAAAGAAATAAAACCTAAAGTATTTCAATTAAATGCAGAGCAAACGTTATTTTTTGGTGGACTAGCTCGGCTTGATTATATATCAGGTGGCCGAAACTCATTCATTTGTTACGTATCAAATGAAATTAATATTCATCGAACCAAGCTGGAAAAGGCAGATGAATTATATAAAAATCACCTTGGTGAGATGTTACAACCACCAGGACAAAAAGAGGCTGAAAACTTCCCAACACTAGTAAGACATGAGTTTAAAATTAGCGAAGAAAAAACGGACATTGTTTTTTCAGGTCTTGGCTGGGTAACTGTCGAACAAAAAGGCCACGTTGCTGCTTACGTACCAAAAGGCGTAGCAGTGTCAGTGAGAAAAGCACTAATTTAGTTTTGAGTTATGAGTGAAGAGTGTTGAGTTATGAGTTGCTTTTTAGTATTGCTTCGAAGCTAAGCTAAAAAAACTCAAAACTCAAAACTCAAAACTCAAAACTCAAAAAAAGGGGAGAGGTAGTATGAATAAGCTTTTTGGTTTAATTGGTCATCCTGTAAGTCATTCAATGTCACCTCTTATGCATAATGATGCGTTTAAACAGCTTGGAATTAACGGATATTATCACGCTTTTGATGTGCAAGAAGGGAAATTAGAGGAAGCGGTTGCGGCATTTAAAGTATTAAATATGTCAGGCTTTAACGTAACAATTCCGCATAAAGTTGCAATAATGGAATTTTTAGATGAAATTGACGAAGAAGCGAAAATGATTGGAGCGGTAAATACAGTAGTTAATAGTAATGGTCGGCTTATTGGTTTTAATACCGATGGAAGAGGTTTCTTATCGTCTTTATTAGAAATTGTGCCAAAGCCGTTAATAGAAAGTAATGTCTTAGTTCTAGGTGCCGGTGGAGCTGCAAGGGCAGTTGTTACAGCGGTAGCCGACCATGGTGTGAAAACACTAGCGATAACTAACAGAACTCTCAAAAAAGCGACTGAAATAAAAAATAATTATTACAATTATAAAAAGTCCAAAAATGCTCAAATTGACATTGTTTCTTTACAAGAAGCAGAAGCTAATATTGGAGTTTATGATATTATTATCAATACGACTTCATTAGGAATGAGCCCGAATATTGAAGAAATTCCAATTTCTATCGATCATATAAAACCAAATGTTGTATTAAGTGACTTAATATATAATCCATTAAAAACAAAATGGTTGCAATTAGGAGAAGAAAACGGGGCAATTATTCATAATGGTGTAGGGATGTTTGCCATGCAAGGTGCCTTAGCCTTTGAAAAGTGGACAGGTATTACGCCGGATACAGCGAGAATGACAAAAATAGTAATGAACCAATTAGGAGGAAAATCATGTTAACAGGAAAACAAAAGCGGTTTTTACGTTCACAAGCTCACCATCTTAACCCTATTTTTCAAGTAGGAAAAGGGTGTGTGAATGAAAATATGATCAAACAAATTTCAGATGCATTAGAAGCGAGAGAACTTATCAAAGTCAGTATTTTACAAAGTTGTGAAATGGATAAGGACGAGGTAGCTAAACAACTTTCTACTCAAACAAGAGCAGAGTTAGTTCAAATTATCGGTAATATAATTGTGCTTTATAAAGAATCAAGAGAAAAGAAAACAATACAGCTACCATAAAGAGGGGGGACAGTTTTGCGGAAAATAGGATTATTGGGTGGTACTTTCGATCCTCCGCATTTTGGCCATTTACTAATTGCCGAACAAGCATTGGAAGCATGTCAATTAGATGAAGTATGGTTTATGCCAACGAAGATACCTCCTCATAAAAAGGGAAGTAATCTTTGCACAGACGAAGATCGTATCGAAATGGTAAAAAGAGCTATAAACAACCATCCGTTTTTTCATCTTTCATTAATTGAATTTGAGCGAAGTGGCCCGTCATATACGATTGAAACAATGAAAGAATTACAGTCAAAATATAAAGATAGTAACTTCTACTTTATTATTGGTGGGGATATGATTGAATATTTGCCAAAATGGAAGGGTATTGATGAACTGTTAAAGATGATTACTTTTATAGGTGTAAAACGACCAGGCTTTATTAGTACGTCAATATATAGTGATAATTTAATTTTTATCAATGTACCTCAGTTAGAAATTTCCTCGAGCGACATAAGGGAACGCTTGAAGCTAGGACGTTCAATCCGCTATTTACTTCCAGATCAGGTGATAGCTTATATTAAGGAGCGTCAAATTTATGGATAAAGTCAAAGCTTTAAACATTGTAAAAGAACAACTGACTGAAAAGAGGTATATTCATACGGTAGGAGTTTTACATACAGCAGTTAAGTTAGCAAAAATTTACGATGCTGATGAACATAGAGTACAATTAGCTGCTATTTTCCATGATTATGCGAAGTTCCGTCCGATTGCTGAGATGAGAAAAATTGTTCAAGATGAACAAATGGATGACCGTTTACTGACATATGGGAATGAATTGCTTCATGCCCCGGTAGGTGCTTATTTAGTAAAAAAAGAAGTAGGAATAGATGATGAAGAAGTTCTAAATGGAATTCGTTATCATACAACAGGTAGACTAAATATGACGATCCTTGAAAAGATTGTTTTTATTTCAGATTATATTGAGCCCAATCGTCAGTTTCCTGGGGTAGAGGAAGTGCGTGACATTGCCTTGCAAGATTTAAATAAAGCATTAATCATTTCAATTTCGAATACGATTCAATTTTTAATGAAAAAAAGACAGCCTGTATTTCCAGACACATTAGCTGTCTATAATAGTCTTATTATGAAGGAGGACATTTAATATATGAACAAAAATAAAGTTTTACAAATAGCGGTGAGGGCTGCTGATGATAAAAAAGCAGAAAATATTACTATTTTGGATATGAAGGGGATCTCATTGATTTCCGATTTTTTTCTAATCTGTCATGGTAATTCTGAAAAACAAGTTCAAGCGATAGCGACAGAAATTAAAAAATCAGCTCAAGAACAGGAAATTGAATTAAAAAGACTTGAAGGTTTTGATCAAGCTCGTTGGGTGCTTATCGACTTAGGTGACGTTGTAGTACATGTTTTCCATAAAGATGAGCGTGTTTATTACAATTTAGAAAAACTTTGGGGAGATGCTCCCACTGTTGATGTCGAAGGGGTATTAAATTAATGGAATTAAGACCTGGGATGATCGTTCGATTAAATGTAGCGCGTGAAGCAGATTTCGGTTATTTTTTAACGAATGACAATGAGAGTATTGAAGATATTTTACTTCATAAAAGGCAAGTTACTGAGGCAATTGAAGTCGGTCAAACTTTAGAAGTTTTTTTGTTTCATGATCATCAAGGGCGTCTTTCGGCAACAATGGAAAAGCCGATTATTTCTTTAGGTAAATTTGATTGGTTAGAAGTGGTTTCTGTTAATGAGAAGGACGGTGTATTCCTTTATAATGGGATTTCACGTGATCTATTTTTATCTATGGATGACCTTGGAACGGATCGCTCACTGTGGCCAAAGATTGGCGAAAAGCTTCCTGTTTCACTCATTTATGATAAAAAGGGACGTCTTATGGGACGGCTTCTTAGAGGGGCACCAGTCGAAGAAACTGCGACACCTGCACCGAAAACTATTTTAAATAGTGACATTACAGGGACAGTTTATTCGTTTTCCGAAAAAGGAGCTTTCGTGTATACAGAACAAGGTTATATCGCATTTTTACATTTTAATGAGGCATCAGAAGAGCTCCACCTTGGAAAAGTGATAACATGCAGAGTAACATTTGTCCGTGATGACGGGAAAATTAATATTTCGATGCAACCGAAAGCACACGAACGACGCCACGATGATGCAGATCAAATTTATGAGTTTTTACTGAAGCGTGATGGCGGGATGCCATATACCGATAAGTCAGATCCAATTATTATTAAACAAAAATTTGATATGAGTAAAGGCTCTTTTAAGCGCGCTTTAGGGAAGCTTCTTAAAGAAGGTAAAATCTATCAAAAAGATGGCTGGACGTTTAAGAAGGAGTAATGATGAACTACGAAAAGTTTGCCTATTTGTACGATCAATTAATGGTAGACGCCCCTTATGAAGAGTGGGTGTCTTTCGTTTTAAAAGTAATCGAAATCAATGAAATGGATGGTCAGAAGCTTTTAGATGTTGGCTGTGGAACTGGAAATATTGCGATTCCTTTAAGTAAACATGGCTTTAGTGTAACTGCTGTAGACTTATCGGAAGAAATGCTATTCGTTGCCCAACAAAAAAGTGAAAGCGAAGGGACGAAAGTAAAATTTTTTCAGCAAGATATGCGTCACTTAGAAAGTTTAGGTTTGTTTGATACTGCTATTTCTTTATGCGATACCATTAACTATTTAACGGATGAATCCGACGTTGTATCTACTTTTCAAAGAGTTTTTGAACACCTCGAGCAAAATGGCCTGTTTATTTTTGATGTACATAGCCCTTTTAAAATTAACTCTATGTATAAAGGAAATACATACGCATATAACGGTGAAGATATTTCTTATATTTGGGAATGTTTCGAGGGTGAAAAAAGCGATAGTGTTGAACATGATTTGTCATTTTTTGTCCAAACTGATGAGGGATTGTATGAACGCTTTGATGAATTACATAAGCAACGGACATATCCACTCTCTTTTTATGAGAATGCTCTAAAAGAGAGTGGCTTTGAGATCCTCTCGATTACAAGTGACTTTTCAGTTGAAACATTTAGTGAAAATGCAGAGCGGTGGTTTTTTGTCGCAAAAAAGTAAGAAAAGATTAAAAAAAGAGGCTGAAATTCTTAAGAAAATGGAGACAGCCTCTTTTCAAGCTTTTCATTTTTTTTTATAATTTAAGTAAGTCACTTTTCTTTAGTCGAATTGCTCTTTTATTTTTTTTATATCCTCATAGTATTTAGCATGAGTTTGTTGGAACAACAGATCAAACATATCACCGACTTCTTCTTTTAACACTTTAATACCTTCGCCTGTAACTCCACCTGGTACAGTTACCTTTTCTTGTAAAGATGGTAGCGTGAAGATTCCTTTTTCGATTAATCGTCCGTAGCCAACTACCATTTCACTAGCTAATTGTGTAGCTTTTTCTTCATTAATATCAGTTTGCCTCACTGCCGCATCGATGAATGCTTGCATTAAGAAACTGAAAAAAGCTGGACCACAGCTAACGATGTCAGAAGATACACGCGTAATATTCTCATCAATTTCTACAGGCGTGGAAACATGACTCATTAAACTGTTTAAAATTTCAATGTCACTTGAAGAACATGTAGAACCATAGCTTACTAGTGACGTCCCTGTTAGAGCACGGTTTGTAATACTAGGGATGATCCGTGCAACCTTACAGGGAACAACCGATTGTAATTGTTCTATGGTAATAGGACTAGTAATTGAAATAATAATTTTATCCGAGCTTAAAACAGGTGCTAAGTGTGTTAATAATGGATGAAATTGTAAAGGTTTTACACATATGAAGATTATGTCGGCAGAATGAGCGACGTTTTTTGACGTTTCGGAAACTTGTAATTCAGGGAATTTACCCTTTAAAGCATAAGCTTTCTCAATCGTTCGGTTAGTGACGATAAGTTGAGATGGGGTGACTGCCGCTGATTCAATGAACGATTCAATGATAATATTCCCCATACTACCCGTTCCAATTATACCGATTTTCATGTGTTCCCCCCTCCTTCTCAAGCTTTCTTACCCTTAAGTCTATGAGGGAGTTAGAGTGTTTATGACTTAATCCTTGTATGAAAAACAAATACTACATTTTTATTTTCGATGAATAAACTCAAATACCATTTCTTTTGTTACTTTTTTTCTTATTGGAAAATTAAATGATTTACTAAGGTTATTCAACTGTTCTGTAATTGAGTTAATCTCTACCAAGGAAAATTCTTTCTTCGTTTTAGCTGCTATGATTACTTCATTAATCATTTGTTCGCGACTCATATCGAGTTGCTTATATTCCCTTTCTGCCGCGATAAATTTATTCATTTGTTCTTTAATTTGCAAATGTACACTCATGTTCAAATCTCCTTTTTAAAAAATCTTTTAGGGGGTATTTATGTGAAAAAATTAAAACGTAATAGCGTATTTCTTAGTGTAGTCTGCGCTATTATCCTGTTGTTTAGTTTAAGCTTTATTAGAAATTTTGACAATAGTAGTGTTATTGAAAAAGACTTTCAACTTTTTTTGGAAGAGCAACAACCGGTTGTACACAGTGAGGAGGAAATTGAATTTTTTAAAGAGGAAATAGTTGTAGATATAAAAGGGGCGGTAAATCGTCCAGGTGTTTATGAGATGGAAAAAGGAGATCGAGTCGTAAATGTTATTGAAAAAGCTGAAGGTTTTCATAAAGAGGCTAATAAGGATTTAATAAATTTAGCAGCTTTATTAGAGGATGAGATGGTTATTTATGTTCCTTTCGTAAGTGATGAAGACGATCTAAACATTGAGACATTTAGCACGACTTTTTCTAGTAAAGATGATGGTAAAATCAATATTAATAATGCTACAGTCGACGAACTTCAAAAAATTCCTGGAATAGGTCCATCAAGAGCAGGAGCTATCGTTTCAAATCGTGAAGAGAATGGAAGGTTTAATGCGGTAGAAGATTTAGTCCGTGTTGCAGGCATTGGAAAAAAAACAGTGGAGAATATGAGAGACTTTATTAAGGTGAAGTGATAAAAAATTTTTGAAAATTATTGACAATTCCAATAAGAAAACAGTATAATCGCTTAAAGTAATTAAATTTTTTAAAAACTCTTATTGCGAGTGGTGGAGGGACTGGCCCAATGACACCCGGCAACCAGTGTGAAAACACAAGGTGCTAATTCCAGCAGAACAATGTTGTTCTGAAAAATGAGAGAAAAGAACAGTTCTTAAACTCTTCTCTCAATTTATCGGGAGGGAGTTTTTTTAATTTTGAATGAAGTATTTTGTATTGGTGAAATAAAAGCTTCGAAGCAAATGCTTTCACATAACTCAAAACTTAACATTCAAAACTCAAAATTTACTAAGGAGGAATTTAGATGACTGAAAAAAACTGGAGTTTAGAAACCATTGCGGTACATGGGGGACAAGAAGCTGATAGTAATACACTATCGAGAGCGGTACCGATCTATCAAACCACATCTTATGTGTTTAAAGATACTGAACATGCCGCAAATCTATTTTCGTTATCAGAATTTGGAAATATTTATACACGAATTATGAATCCTACACAAGATGTGTTTGAAAAAAGAGTGGCTGAATTAGAAGGGGGGGTAGCAGCTCTTGCGACGGCTAGTGGCTCTTCAGCAATTACGTTAGCGATATTAAACATTTGCGAAAGTGGTGACGAAGTAGTTGCTTCAAGCTCATTGTACGGTGGTACATATAACCTTTTTGCTCACACGTTAAAAAAATTAGGAATAAAAGTTCACTTTGTTGACGCAACAGATCCCCAAAATTACCGAGCAGCAATTAATGATAAAACGAAGCTTCTTTATGGAGAAATCATCGGTAATCCTAAAGGTGATGTTCTTGATATTAAATCTGTTTCAAACATTGCTCATGAAAATGGTTTGCCATTAATTGTAGATGCTACTTTTAGTACGCCAGCTTTATGTCGACCAATTGAGCATGGAGCCGACATCGTTGTTCATTCAGCGACAAAGTTTATTGGGGGCCACGGAACTTCAATTGGGGGCATTATCGTTGATGGCGGTAATTTCGATTGGGGCAATGGGAAATTTCCGGGATTATCTGAACCAGATCCAAGCTACCATGGCATTGTTTATACTGAAGCTGTTGGTAACTTAGCTTACATCATTAAAGCTCGTGTACAACTATTAAGGGATATGGGGCCTGCTATTGCACCGTTAAACTCGTTTTTATTACTTCAAGGTTTAGAAACATTGCATTTACGTATGGAAAGGCACTGTGAAAATACGTTAAAAGTTGCCCAATTCCTTAAGGAAAACTCTTTAGTTGAGTGGGTGAGCTATCCAGGACTAGAAAGCCATCCAAGCTATTCCTTAGCTGAAGAATACTTACCTAATGGCAAAGGAGCTATTTTAACTTTTGGTATAAAAGGTGGAGTAGAGGAAGGGAAAAAATTTATTAACGGTCTTAAGTTATTCTCTCATGTTGCAAACGTTGGTGATGCTAAATCTCTAGTTATTCATCCTGCAAGTACAACACATCAGCAGTTAACACCCGCTGAGCAACAAGCTGCAGGTGTAACTCCTGAATTAATTCGACTTTCGATTGGAATAGAAAATGTGAATGATATTATAGGAGATCTCGAGCAAGCGCTTGAGTTGAGCCAAGGGTAATTTAGAATTTAGAAATTAGAATGATATTGTGAAATATTCACAAAGAATATTTACTTACTAATTGACGAACGTGTCATATTTTGTCTACACTTAAGAAAATAAGTTTTTGAATTATTGGAGGCTGAATATGGCACGTATATCTTGGGATCAATATTTTATGGCACAAAGTCATTTGTTAGCATTAAGAAGTACTTGTACACGTCTTATGGTCGGTGCAACCATTGTACGTGATAAACGTATCATTGCGGGTGGTTATAACGGCTCAATTTCTGGTGGTCAACATTGTACAGATGATGGCTGCTATGTGGAGGATAATCATTGTATACGAACGATCCATGCTGAGGTAAATGCACTTCTGCAATGCGCAAAATTTGGTGTGCCTACTGCTGGTGCGGAAATTTATGTGACTCACTTTCCTTGCTTAAATTGTACAAAGTCCATTATTCAAAGTGGAATAAAAAAAGTTTATTATGCTAAAGATTATAAAAATCATCCTTATGCAATACAACTTTTCAAAGAGGCAGGAGTTCATGTTGAACATGTCGAGCTTGAGGAAATGATTTTAGATACAAAAACATCTGATAAGTTAGCATTTACAGCATCTTTGCTTTCGAAACTTGAACAAGCAGGTGTTGATGCCGAGGAAATAAAGAAACTAACAGAACAAGCAAATAGACTATACACATCGACGACGTAAGGAGGTTAATGTGGCAGGTAAGGTTTACATTTTAGTTGTAGCTACAATTTCAAGTGTTATATTGCGATTGGAGGGCTTGCATTCAGTTTCTCTTTTTTTAATGTTAGCCCTCATTTATTTTCTTTACAAATACAAATCTAACTATATTTTATTAATAACAGGTTTAATAACAGTCGTATTCTTCTATTTTAATCCCCTTTATTTTAAAGACGCTCCACCGATGCCTAGCAACAATATTTTAACAGGAAAAATTACTTCTATTCCTAAGCATGACGGTAATAAAATTTCATTTGAGTTGAAGTCGGTTGATAAGCAAAAGTTTCAAGTAGATTATTTTGCTAAAGATATTGAGGAAAACACCGACCTAAAAAATTTAAAGTATGGGATGGTTTGTAGTTTAAAAGGTCAATATAAAGCCCCGCCAGAACCTCGAAACTTTTATAGTTTTGACTATCGGAATTATTTAAAAACAACTAGGAATATATATTATCAATTTACCCCGGAAGCCTTCTCAATCGACAACTGTCAAGTAGGTAGTCTTACACCATACTCTTTACTGCAAAATTATCGGCAAGATGGAATTAATTATATTAAGAAGCATTTTCCAGATGGAAGTAAAGGTATTGTTATAGCGTTAGTATTTGGAGATCGAGGTGAAATCGGTCATGAATTACTTCAGTCTTATCAATCTCTAGGCATTATTCATTTATTAGCGGTTTCTGGCCTGCATGTCGGCTTAGTAAGTGCTAGTATATATTTTTTATTAATTCGGATTGGAGTTACGAAAGAGAGAACGATAGAACTTATAATCATATTGTTACCGATTTATGCGATTATTGCAGGTGCTGCTCCATCAGTATTAAGAGCAACTGCCATGTCAATGGTCGTTCTGCTTTCGTTAAGAGCACGTTTAAAAATAAATCCACTAGATGGAATTAGCTACGTTTGTTTAACACTATTACTTTTTAACCCTTCATACCTTTTCCACTTAGGGTTTCAACTCTCATTTCTTGTCTCCTATTCTTTAATCATTTCAGCAAACACACTATTAAAACGATATTCAAGCTGGGGCATGCAACTATTGGTAGTCACAATGGTTGCGCAAAGCGTATCTTTTCCGATCATTGTTTATAACTTTTATGAAATATCACTATGGAGCATTCCACTCAACTTAGTTTACATTCCTTTCGTTACCTTTTTTACTTTACCACTTTCCTTCATTGTTTTTATAAGCCATCTCATTTTTCCACCGCTTGCTGAGACGTTATTATTAGTTTTTGACTTTATCATTACCTCAGCCCATAACGGATTAGGATATATAATGACCCTTCCCTATTCAACGCTAACGTTTGGAAAACCCCCTTTATTTATGATTGTGTTTTATTATATAGCCATTGCTCTGAACTTATATGTGTGGGAGAAGGCGACTTCGATCAGTCAAATATTAAAATGCAGCAGTATATTTTTAATGGTCGCTATGTTTCATTGGCATATTCACTTTATAACGAATGAAGGCGAAATAACTATGATCGACGTAGGCCAGGGAGAAAGTATTTTTATTGAATTACCTAGGAGGGAAGCAGTTTATTTAATTGATACCGGCGGGCTCGTTGACTTTCGACTAAACGATTGGGCGACAAGAAAAAAGAACTTTGACGTTGGTAATGATGTGCTTTTACCTTTTTTAAAAGCAAAAGGAATTAGAAAAATAGATAAATTAATTTTGAC
>SKSA01000358.1 GCA_007118195.1 Anaerobacillus sp.
AAAGCAAAACGAGGGCGGTTGCCCTGTTTTGCTTTTTCCATTGATTACCTAAACATTTGCGCTTTTGATTGAAGCGAATGCCTAGTTCTAATTCCGATATTACTAAATCATTTTTAGTAATGATTTTTTACGATATCGGCACAGCTTGAGCACAGTGTTGCATGCTCTGTTTCGCTACCGACGGTTTCTGATACTACCCAGCAGCGCTCACATGTTTCACCAGTTGCTTGCTCTACAGCAATAGCAATTGTATCAAAATGTTCAGCTTCACTTGGAGCTGCCTCTTTACTTCCTGCAAGCTCAGCTTTTGATACAATAAACAACTTTTCTAAATCACCGATTGATGTTAGTAGTTGTTTTGCATCTTCAGTTGGATAAAGTTTTATTGCGGCAGTTAATGACTTACCAATTTTCTTTTCATTTCTTGCACTTTCTAAAGCCTTTAAAACATCATCACGTAATACAAGCACTTTGTCCCACTTTTCTTCTATAGCTTCATCATAAACTGATGTGTCTTCTTCAGGCATATCCGTTAATTGAACGCTATCCTCGTCAGACCCAGGGATAAACGGCCATACTTCATCTGCTGTATGAGGAAGTATTGGCGCAACAAGTTTAGTTAACGCAATTAAAACATCATACATTACCGTTTGAATAGCTCTACGGCTTAAATGTTTCTTATGTTGGATATAAAGTGTATCTTTCGCTATATCCATATAAAAAGAGCTTAGTTCAATCGAACAGAAATTATGAATTTTATTATATACACCAGCAAATTGATAATGGTCATAATTAACTTTTACTTCTTTAATCAGCTTATTTAGCTTAATCGAAATATAACGATCTAAATCAGGTAATTCCGCTAAGGCTACACGATCTGTTGTCGGATTAAAGTCATGCAGATTTCCTAAAAGGAAACGGAACGTATTACGGATTTTTCGATATACTTCAGCAACTTGCTTTAAAATTTTATCAGATACACGAACGTCAGCTTGATAATCAACTGATGCAACCCAAAGTCGCAAAATATCTGCCCCTAATTGCTTCATTACATCATTTGGAACAACGACATTGCCGATTGACTTACTCATCTTTCTTCCTTCACCATCTAGAACAAATCCATGGCTGAGTACTGCTTTATAAGGGGCATTACCTGAAACAGCAACTGACGTTGATAAAGAAGAATTAAACCAACCTCTGTATTGATCGGATCCTTCTAAGTAAAGATCGGCTGGACGCTGAAGGTCATCCCGTTCTACTAAAACTGACTGATGTGAAGATCCTGAATCAAACCATACGTCCATAATGTCCGTTTCTTTCGTAAACTTGCCATTCGGACTTTGTGCGGATGTAAATCCTTCAGGGAGTAAATCTTTTGCATCCCATTCAAACCAAATGTTAGAACCATGCTCTCTAAATAAATTAGATACATGCTCAATCGTTTCGTCTGTAATAATTGGCTCATTATCTTCACCATAAAACACTGGGATCGGAACTCCCCAAGCTCGTTGTCTTGAAATACACCAATCACCTCGGTCGCGAACCATATTAAATAATCGTGTTTCCCCCCATGCAGGAACCCACTCAACTTCATTTATCGATTTTAACAGTTGTTGACGGAAATCTTTAATCGATGCAAACCATTGCGCCGTTGCTCTAAAGATCACAGGTTTTTTTGTACGCCAATCATGAGGATAAGAATGTGTCATAAACGTTAACTTTAGTAACGCTCCTACTTCTTCAAGGTTTTCTGTGATTGGCTTATTAGCAGCGTCATAAAATAACCCTTCAAAGCCAGGAGCTTCGTTTGTAAATACGCCTTTATCATCTACCGGACAAAGCACTTCTAGGTTATATTTTTGGCCAACAATAAAGTCATCTTCCCCGTGACCTGGTGCTGTATGAACACAACCTGTACCAGCTTCTATTGTGACGTGATCACCAAGAATCACTAAAGATTCTCGTTCGTATAGAGGATGAACGGTTTTTACACCTTCCAACTCGGCACCTTTTATTTTGTTCACAACTTCAAAGTTCTCCCATTCAAATTCTTTTACAAGACTCTCAAGCAGACCTGAAGCAACGATATATTTTTCTCCGTTTACTGCCACAACAGAATACTCTAATTCAGGGTGTAAACAGATCGCTAAGTTTGCTGGAATTGTCCATGGTGTCGTTGTCCAAATTACAATTTTTTCGTCCCCTGCTAAAACACCTTTACCGTCTTTCACATTAAAAGCAACGTAAATTGACGGAGAGCGTTTGTCGTGATATTCAATTTCCGCTTCAGCAAGGGCAGATTCTGAAGATGGTGACCAATAAACAGG
The DNA here is from genome assembly GCA_007118195.1 of Anaerobacillus sp. Lineage (GTDB taxonomy): Bacteria > Bacillota > Bacilli > Bacillales > Anaerobacillaceae > Anaerobacillus. The sequence continues at coordinate 2,328 of SKSA01000358.1, forward strand.
CTTCTTCCCTTTATAAATGTATCCTTTTTTAGCCATTTCCCCGAAAACTTTAATTTGTTGTGCTTCATATTGTTTATCTAGAGTAATATAAGGATCTTCCCAATCACCACGTACACCAAGTCGCTTAAACTGATCACGTTGACGGTCAACTTGGTTTAAGGCATATTCTGCACACTTTTTACGAAACTCGGCAACTGTTAACTCTTTCCGTTTAACTTTTCCGTTTTTGGTAAGCGCCGTTTCAATTGGTAAGCCATGTGTATCCCACCCTGGGACGTAAGGAGCTTGAAAACCAGCCATTGATTTATAGCGAACGATAAAGTCTTTTAATATTTTGTTTAAGGCATGCCCAATATGGATATCACCGTTAGCATACGGAGGTCCGTCATGTAACACGTATAAAGGGCGGTCCTTCGTTCTCTCTTGAACTTTTTTGTAAATATTTAGCTCATTCCACTTCTCTTGAATTTGCGGTTCGCGATTAGGTAAATTGCCGCGCATCGGAAATTCTGTTTTAGGCATTAATAACGTCTCTTTGTAATCCATTCTCTTTTCCTCCAACTTTTAAAGTAAAATAAAAAACCTTCTCTCCCAATGTAAGGGACGAGAAGGTTTACCCGCGGTACCACCCTGATAAACAGTTAAATACTGTTCACTTTTAATTCGTAACGTGAATGACTCGTCACAGTCTACTCAAAGCTTTGACATACATAGTAAACAAAGCCGTCTTTCGGTGTGAGGCTCAAGGGTGATTTTCCTCTTTACAGCATTATATCAGGCTCTCACCATCCCTGACTCGCTACAATAAGCTTGTAAAAGTACTGTCCCTCTCTTTGCCATAAAAGAACTATTCATTAAGTTTTGTACAATTAAACGTATTATATGAAATATTGAAAGCAACGTCAAGAAACCAATTAGCCTTCTCTTACAAAATCATTTTTTTCATCAGCCTTGCTTAAGTCTTCCCAATCATCAGTTCCAAGCATTTCAAGCTGAGCTTCAATTAGCATTTTGAATCTCATTTTATAAACGGAAGCTTGCTTTTTTAATTCTTCAATTTCTAAAGCTATTTTTCTTGATTTTGACAATGAATCATTGATGATACGATCTGCATTTTTTTCTGCTTCTTTAATGATCAGTTGTGATTCTTTTTGTGCATTTCTCTTTACTTCTTCTGCTGTCTCTTGTGCAATTAAAATTGATTTATTAAGTGTAGACTCTATATTTGAAAAATGGGCTAGTTTTTCATCAAGGTCTGCTACTTTATCAGCAAGCTCTTTTTTTTCCCGCAGGACGATCTCGTAATCTTTAATTACTTGATCAAGAAACTCATTTACCTCATCTTCATCATACCCACGAAAACCTCTGTTAAATTCTTTATTATGGATATCCAATGGTGTTAAAGGCATTTAGTTGCCACCTCCAAAATTGTTTAAAAAATTTGAAACTAAGTAATAATATAGTAGCTATTTCGACATAAATAGAGAAGTTCCTGCTAAATCGACAACTATTTTAATAAACCTACAGAAATTCTCCATTTATCTTTTTTGGTTTTTCCTTGGATAGCCATCACTTTACTTCTTCCTAAGCCACGGACAGATAAATAATCACCATTCTGAAGCTGAAAAGCTGGTTGCTCCACCGTTTTCCAATTGACTTTCACCCTTTTGTTTTCTATGAATGGTGCTATTTTTGACCTAGATAATTGATAGATCTCAGAAAGAATTACATCAAGCCGGAAGGAGCTGGCAGCCACTGTTTTTTCTACCCATTCTTCCTTTGGAATTAACAATTTAGAAAGTGCTATGTCCTCTAACCTTATTGACGCACGTCCTACATTTTGAAGGTTCACTTCGATATAACTACTTATTTCTGAAGCCACAACCATTTGAATTTTTTCTTCTTTTATATATATGTCACCAAACTTACCTCTTTTTAAACCTAAACCCATCATAGCACCTAACAAATCCCGATGTGCTAGTTGAATAAACTTGTGGGGATAATGGACTTGAAAAGCTGCTAACTGATAATCTTCTATAGTCGGTTCAATATAAACAGGATGTAAAAAAGCACGTTTACGTTCTGCATTACCCGTGCCACCAAAAAATGAGAAGCGAACATCTGGATCTTGACCAATAACACTTGTCACAATTTGTTGTTGCCTAGGATCTAAAAAATCGGTTAATTTATGTATAAAACGATTATTTACTAATTCTTTCCACTCGACCACTTGGTCAACAAACGGTTGTTCTTCGGCTCGAAAATGATCATAAATACTCATTTTTATACGTCCTTATTAAAACATTGAAAAAATTGCACTTACCCCATATGTAGCGAAACGTAAGGCAATAATTGCCACGATCGGGGAAATGTCAATCATTCCTAATGGTGGAATGATTTTTCTAAACGGTGCTAAATAAGGCTCAACAATTGATCCTATAAATTGCCCAATGGACGATTCTCTAGCATTAGGAAACCATGACATTAAAATATACGCAATCACTACCCAAGAATATAAATATAATAGTTGAATAAGAATTCCTTCGATCATACCCATTTTACTACCACCTACTTAATTAATATTTATTCAGAAAGAATATCTGAAATTGTTCCTGTAACATCAACATTATCTGGTGTACACAGAAAAATGTTTTCACCTATCTTTTGAATATCCCCCCCTATAGCATACACTGTTCCACTTAAAAAATCGACAATTCGTTTACCTTGTTCATGTCCAATTCGTTGCAAATTTATAACTACAGCTTTTCGATTCTTTAAATGGTCTGCTATATCTTGTACTTCTTCATACGTTTTTGGCTCAATAATCATTACCTTTGTAGACTTTTGCACACTTTGAAGACTAACAACATTTTGTTTGTCTATTTTTTTTTCTTGATTTTGTGGAAAATATTCTTCATCAATATTAATGGAATTTTCTTTAGCCACTGCAGTCTCTTCATCTTCCAGCTCAAAAAAACGCTTAAATTTAGCTTTTAAGCTCATTTCATTCTCTCCCTTTAAACCCTAATTTATAATGTATAAGTTTCAAAAAGAAGTATACACATTCTTTTTAGACTAAGCCAAGCTTAATTAATTGCAACACATCTTCCAGCGAAGCTTTTACTTAAAACAGGTTTTAATTATACATTATTAATTGTGAATTTTAAATTTCTTTCCCAACTAACGAAGTTCCGAGTCTTATAAAAGTCGCTCCTTCTTCGATTGCAATGTGAAAGTCATTCGACATTCCCATTGAAAGTTCCATACAAGGGGCAAAACTCAATTGCAGGGCTTGTACATCTTTTTGGATGTGCTTTAGCTTCCGAAAGTATTGTCTAGTTTCTTCTGGATTTTCCACATAAGGAGCCATCGTCATTAAGCCAACAACTTCAATTAGTGGGAATTTTTCGATTGTCTTAATAAAATTAATTACTTCAGTTGGTGAGATTCCATGTTTGGTATCTTCACCAGACACATTTACTTGAATAAAGCATTTAACTTTTTTTGAGGCACGTTTTTGGATCTCTTTAGCTAATGAAAGGCGGTCAAGTGAATGTATATAATCGAATTTTCCGATCACTTCTTTTACTTTTCGGGATTGAAGAGTACCTATAAAATGCCAAGTACCTTTTCCTTCAAGCACATTCCATTTTCTATTCCCTTCTTCAACTCGATTTTCCCCAATATGTGTTATACCAGCTTCCAAAGCTTCGAGTGCCCTTTCATCACTTACATATTTAGTAACAGCAACAATTTTAACACTGCTTGCATCTCTTCTAACTCGTTGACAGGCCAGTTCGATGTCCTGTTGAATAGTTGCTAAATTTGCTTTAACTGTCAACGTAAATTCCTCCTTTACTTCATTCCAATAAAACTCATCATTCTTCCTGTTCGTTCTTCTCTTCGATATGAAAAAAACATGTCACTTTCATTAAATGTACAGTAATTTGAAACAAAAATATGTTCCTCCAATACTCCTGCTTCTATTAATAACTGCTTATTTAATAACTTTAAATCTAATAAATATTTATTGTTCTTAATTTCTTTATACGGTAATTTTTTTGAATTAACAATCACTTTTTTTACTTTATCAAGTACGTATTTATCTACCTCATAATTACTCTGCGAAATCGAAGGGCCAATGGCAACATAAATTGATTGTACTGGGATCCCTTCACCTTCAGCCCACGAACGGATCATATTTGGTCCAATTAAACTAACGGTACCCTTCCAACCTGCATGAGCTAAACCAACCATATTATATGTCGGTGAAAAAAAATAGAGAGGGACACAATCAGCATAAAGGCTTGCTAAAAGAATGTTCTTTTCTTTCGTATATAGTCCATCTGTCCCTTTAATTGCCTCACTATTATCTAATGTACCTAGTCCACTATCGGATTTTGTTATTTTTTTAATAGTATTTCCGTGAACTTGCTCTGAAAACACCCAACTACTCAATGGCATGTCTATATCATCCGCTAATTTCCTTCGATTTTCAATTACTTTATTATGATCATCGGCAACATGAAGCCCTAAATTTAGGGAAGCATATGGATTAACACTAAACCCACTTTTCCGCGTTGAAAATCCAACAATTAGACTATTTTCTAACTGTTCAAACGGCTCTACCGTTAAATAATTTTGTTCCCTTAAAACAAAAGGCTCCTGATTCAATAAAGGCACTTCCCTACATCTTTTTTATATAATAAATGTTGTCTAAAGTTTCTATCTTATTCTAACATATTTTTCTATTTACAAATAGACATTAAATACCTTGTTTTAATCTTCTAAACGAACTAGGATCACATCTGAACCAATTTTAACTATGTTTTTCCACGGGATAATAACTTCTGTTTCTCTCCCTCCTAAGAAGGTAAGCATTTTTCCTGTTCCACCAATAATGATTGAGTCAACGGTGCCTGTTTCTAAATTAATATCCAAATCACCAATATGACCTAAAACTTTACCATCAGAGACATTTACAATTTCTTTTGATTGAATATCAGAAATTTTTAACATATTATCCTTCTCCCCCATTTCAACTCATCGTAATACCATTTATATGTACTAGCGCTTCATAATATTTATTTAAAAACAGAAAAAAGGTAAACGATGACGTTTACCTCAGGCCTTAGCATGCTTATTCATTTGTTGAATGGCAGCCTTCTCAAGGCGTGACACTTGCGCTTGAGAAATACCAATTTCGTCTGCAACCTCCATTTGCGTTTTCCCTTGGAAGAAACGCATGTTTAATATCATTTTTTCTCTCTCGTTTAATCGTACCATTGCTTCTTTCAAAGCAATTTCTTCTACCCATTGAATATCTTTTTGTTTCTCATCACTTATTTGATCCATCACATAAATAGGATCTCCCCCATCGTTATATATAGGCTCAAATAAAGAAACGGGGTCTTGAATTGCGTCAAGAGCAAAAACAATATCCTCTTTTGGAACGTTTAATACTTTTGCAATTTCTAAGATCGTAGGTTCGCGATCTCGACTTTTTTCACTCATTAAAGAGTCTCGTACTTGTAGTGCCTTATAAGCAATATCCCTAAGCGACCTAGAAACTCGAATCGGATTATTGTCACGTAAATAACGTCGAATTTCCCCTATAATCATCGGCACTGCATAAGTCGAAAATTTTACATTTTGACTTAGATCAAAATTGTCAATTGATTTCATTAAACCAATGCAACCAACTTGAAATAAATCATCAACGTACTCCCCGCGATTGTTAAAACGCTGAATAACACTTAACACTAACCTTAAATTTCCATTGATTAACTTTTCTCTTGCTGTTTCGTCACCACTTTGAAGTTCTTCAAATAATTGGCGCATTTCTTTGTTAGTAAGTACTGGCAGTTTGGCTGTGTCAACACCACAAATTTCAACTTTATTTCGTGTCAATTCTTTCCCTCCTTACAGGAGTTGATGTACAAGTGTAAGTATCTCCTCTGGTGGGAAAAATATGCATCACTTCAGATACGTGGAAATTACTTTTTCGTTTAAACCTTGATATATTAAGGGGTGAGCACCAAAAAATTTTTTTCAAAAAAATAATGCTGAATTTTAAGTATAAGTTTCGAATTAAAGGGAAGTAAGTTTGCTCGCCCTCGTTAATTCAATACTCAAAATTCAACATTTCTCACTTAAACCATTTTATTAAATTCTTTTCTTAAGCGTTTAATTATTCTTTTTTCTAACCTTGAAATATACGATTGAGAAATCCCTAATAAGTCGGCGACATCCTTTTGCGTTTTCTCCTCACCTCCGGCTAAGCCGAATCGTAGTTCCATAATTTGTTTTTCTCTCGCATTTAAAGTATGAAGTGCTTTTACAAGTAATTTCCGATCAACTTTTTCTTCAATTCCTTTTGTTATTATATCTTCTTCTGTTCCTAAAACATCAGAGAGAAGAAGCTCGTTTCCATCCCAATCAATATTAAGTGGTTCATCAAAAGACACTTCTGAGCGTATCTTATTGTTTCTTCGTAAGTACATTAATATCTCGTTTTCAATACATCTAGATGCATATGTCGCAAGCTTAATTTTCTTTTCAGGATTAAACGTATTTACGGCCTTAATTAAACCGATTGTACCAATGCTAATTAAATCTTCAATATTAATTCCTGTATTTTCAAATTTTCTAGCTATATAAACGACTAATCGCAAATTTCGTTCAATAAGCATTGATCTTACTGCTTTGTCTCCAGTAGGTAATTTACTTAATAAGTGCTCTTCTTCATCTTTTGAAAGTGGGGGTGGGAGCGCTTCACTTCCACCTATGTAATAAATTTCGTCGGCTTTTATGCCTAACTTCATTAATAGTTTGTACCACATTAATGTCAATTTTAATTTTAGCTTTAACATGTATGAACCCCCTAAAGTTTTAAAGGAAAAAGCACGCACCTTAATCATTTAACTATAAACTAAGCACTTTTCCCTTGGATAAGCATTTGAGGATGAAGTATACAGTGAAAATCCCCATCTGACGATAAATTAGTAAAGTTTAATCCTATAACAACATTATTACATTGTAACTGTTCGCCCTTTTGTAATGTAATTACTACTTTATCTGGTTTTAGGCCTATAATAAATTGGTTTACTTGACCGATGCCTCGATATGGGATAATACATAATTTTTCCCCCCACTTTTTATTAATAGTAAAAGAAGGGTCCCCAATCATTTCTGGATGTTTGGCTTGCTGTACAATGTCTTTAGGGAATTTATTTTGCATTTGATTCATATCTATTATCATAACAGGCTTTTTCGTAAGAGGATCTTGAAGCTGGTTTCCACTATCAATTAACCCTTTTAAATGTAATTGAATGTCATTAATAAATAGGGAAACATCAACGATCTCTTCGTACTTTATTTTTCTTACTTCAATTTGCTCAAATCTTTTTTTCGAAAAAAACCAAACTAATGGAAAACCAATGATTACTAATAGCCAACTAATAGGTGTTCCTAATCCTGTCGATTTTGTTGTTACTACCCCATTCAAAATGACCATTTCGTTATTGAAGAAATAATGTAGTGCAATGAGTCCACCTCCGCAAATAAAGGTAACGAAATAAAAAGTAAGGAGATTTTGAATAAAGTAGGAAAATTTTTTAAATCCAAAAGTAATAATCACAATACAAACCGAAAGAACTATTTTAAAGATAGGATGATAATAAAGAAAACTAAAAGGTGTTAAAAGTAAAAAAATAATACTTGATGCCATAAGAGCACCTAATAGTAGACGCCACTTTACTAAACTTCTTTTTAGAACGAGTGCTGTCAATAATAGTAATAATAGATCAATACAAAAATTTAGAAACCATATGACATCTAAATATACGGCCATATGTGCTCCTTTCTTAGAAAAGCGTAGAGTGCCGACCTAGCTACTAAGCAGTCAATTCAAAGAAGTCGTTTCGCTGGCGTTCGGAGCTAGACAACTTTCCAAATTCAAAATTTATACTAAAAGTGTAAAAAAACATTAAGTCTTAAAAGATTTGAAACTAGTATATATCAAATCCTATTTATAAGTCTGTCAGTTTATGCCGATAGAATAGAGGAAATTTTAGTTTTTTTTCACTTAATTTGTCGTATATCGTTTTCGTAGCCATTTCCTTTGTTGAGGACAACCAAACATTCATGAACAGCTTTGCCCAACTAGGTATGTAAATATCGACTTGCAATTTTTCACATAAAAAAAAAGAGACTACTCAAGCAATGTAGTTTTCACCATTAGGTGAGTAACATTAATGAGTATGCCTCGTCATTATAAATGAGACGTATATGACGTCTTAACATTGAACGCTGTCTAGCTTAAGCGCCTTTCTAATTTAGCGATTTCTTCGATTTCGTAAGAATGTTGGTATGTCTAACGTATCTATCGATTCTTGCTGAGCTTGTCCTTGTGGTTTTCTTTCGCCAAACTGAGTTTCATCTTGTTGAACTGGCGCTTTCTTACCCGCTACTGCTTTTGCTTGTTGTGGCGATTTTGTAACCTTCATATTTTCTTGATCGTTAAATCCAGTTGCGATAACTGTTACAATGATTTCATCTTTAAGGTTTTCATTTATCACTGATCCAAAAATCATATTCACTTCTTGATCCGAAGCTGAAGATACAATTTCTGCCGCTTCATGAACTTCATATAGGCTTAAATTAGTACCTCCTGTAATGTTCATTAAAACCCCTTGCGCCCCATCAATTGACGTTTCTAACAAAGGACTTGATATGGCTTTTTTAGCGGCTTCAGTTGCTCGGCTTTCTCCAGTAGCAACACCAATCCCCATTAAAGCTGAACCTTTATCCATCATAATCGTTTTTACATCTGCAAAATCAAGGTTAATTAACCCTGGAACAGCGATTAAATCAGAAATGCCTTGAACACCTTGTCTTAAAACGTTATCCGCTTCACGAAACGCCTCTAACATTGGTGTGTTTTTATCAACAATCTCTAATAAACGATCGTTAGGAATTACGATCAATGTATCTACTTTTTCCTTTAATGCGCTTATTCCACCTGCCGCTTGAGTAGATCGCTTACGTCCTTCGAATGTAAACGGTCGAGTAACGACACCGACGGTTAATGCCCCTATTTCTTTAGCAATTTCCGCAATAACCGGAGCTGCACCAGTACCGGTTCCACCACCCATTCCAGCAGTGATAAACACCATATCTGATCCAGATAAAATCCCTTCAATATGCTCTTTACTTTCTTCAGCAGCTTTTTTACCAACCTCTGGATTAGCACCCGCGCCTAATCCACGTGTAAGTTTTCCTCCAAGCTGGAGCTTATGCTCAGCTTTCGACAAGTGTAGTGCTTGAGCATCTGTATTAACAGCAATAAACTCTACTCCTTGCAGGCCATTTTCAATCATTCTGTTAACAGCATTACTTCCTCCGCCACCAACACCTATAACTTTAATTTTTGCTAACTGATCCATATCCATTTCAAACTCTAACATTATAAGGTCCCCCAATCAATCATGTCTCCACGAATAAAATCCATACTTAATACTACTCAAAAAATACTTTAAACCAACTAGAAACTTTCTTTTTTACATTCTGACCTTGGGATGTATCCTTCTTTTTAGAAGGAACTTCATTTCTTTCTTGTGTTTCTTCGTGCTGCAAGTTTCCTAAGGTAGCAGCAACTTCTTTCCCTTGAATCTTACCATTGCGGTGGGCAAATTGAATTAACCCAACCCCATTCGTATACTGTGGTTCACGTACACCGATATAATCAGGTATTGCCACTCTAACACTATTTTCTAGAATTTCTCTAGCTAACTCTAGTATACCAGGAATTTTTACAGATCCACCAGTTAAAACATATCCTCCAGGTAAATCTCCGTATCCAAGTTTATAAACCTCACTTTGAATTAACTGTAACATTTCGGCTAATCTAGGTTCAATAATATAGGAAAGTTCATATTGTGAAAATTCTTCTTTTTGATCACTACCAATTTTAGCCACTTTGAACATTTCTTCTTTGGATGCTAAATCAACGTGTGCATGTCCATACTTCGTTTTAACCCGCTCTGCTTCTTCAGTAGATATTCTTAGGCCAATAGAAATGTCATTTGTAATATGATCGCCACCAATTGGAATAACTGATGTAGCTTGCAAACTACCTTGTTCAAATATAGAAACAGTCATTGAACCGCCACCTATATCTACAAGGGCAACCCCTAAGCCTTTTTCATCTTTGGAAACAGCAACGGATCCTGCTGCCAAAGGTTGCAAACAAATATCAGCAATCGTTAACCCTGCCCGTTCAACGCAACGTAATAAATTATGTAAAATCGTTTTAGACCCCGTAATGATTGTTCCTTCCATTTCAAGCCGAACGCCGATCATACCTCTTGGATCAGTAATTTCATCTAGCCCATCAACAATAAATTGCCTAGGTATAACGTCTATAATTTCTCTTTCAGGTGGAATAGAGAATACTTGAGCAGCGTCGATAACTCTGCTGATATCTTCTTCTCCAATTTCCCGGTCTGCGCTAGAAACTGCTACAACACCGTGGCATGGTTGAAGTTGTACGTGATTGCCAGAAACTCCAACAATTACATTTTCAATTGACATACCTATCATTCTCTCTGCTTGTTCGACTGCTCTGCGAATAGAACGAACAGTTTCATCGATATCAACGATCGAACCTTTTTTGATCCCTTCTGAATTTGAATTACCTACGCCGATAATATTTAATGAGCCATTTGTAATATCTCCAATGATTACTCTAACATTAGATGTACCGATGTCTAAACTTACATAAGTCTCCTTGTTGTTCATTCTTTGGCACCTCCTTTAAATAATAAGCTTATAGTTCTGACTAAACAACCCCATATTAGAATAATATTAGGGAAGGAAAATATACATTTGTACATCCATTAAAAGTTAAATTTTTTCTATTAATAAGATAGTATTCAACAAATAATTTCCATTCCCTTTTTTTTCGCATAAACTTTAGAATGATTTAATAAAATATTGAACATTTTTTGTACGCTTCGTTTAATTTTCGCTTTCACTATCTTTACTGGCCGTCCATTTTGAAAGAAGAATGCGACGAATCACAGCGATATTATTAAATAAACGAACTCCAAAGGCAAAAATTGCAGCTAAATATAAGTCTACACCAAGATGGACACCTAGAAAAGCCAAACCTGCTGCAAGTAATATATTTGAAAAAAAACCAGTGACAAACACCTTTTCTTCAAACGTATTCTGCAAGTGTGCTCGTATTCCACCAAATAACGTATCTAAGGCGGCTAAGACAGCGATAGACAAATAATTAGAATATACATCGGGTATTCTAAATTCTGTCCAAAAGCCGAGTAATAGTCCAATTAGCAACCCAACAAATGGTAACCACATTTTATGATTCCTCCTTTATTGGTTGTAAATGGCGAACACGTAACGGTTGCTCATATTCTGGCAAAGTGATGAAATTAATCGGTGTAGAAGTTAAGCTTAAGTTTTCAATCGCAAAATATTCAACAGATTCAGAAACAATCATTTCATGATGAAGGTTTTCGGCATCATTTGCAAGTACATATACTTTAAGTGGTACATTAGGTATCCTTCTCGCATTTACGTGCGTAACATTATTAACATCCCTAATTGCCGACGTCGAAATAATACGTTGATTACCGATCGCTATTTCCTGCGCATTGTGAATATTTAGCTCGTTAATTAAAAATCTTAATAAATGAGCAGGTACTGTTTGTGGAACAAAACCATAATCGGTATACATCGGTTTAATTTCCAAAATAATTCCTTCTCCACTAATAGACGTTAATCCTGCGCGTTCTTTTAAATCGTTGATTGCATCGACCATGGCGCCTTCAATATTATCCCTTTGTTTTAGTTGACTTAATAAAACTATTTGCTTTTCAATTTCTTGATTCAACTCCTGTTGACGCTCTTTCTCAATGCGCAAGTCTTGTCTTAATTGCAAAATATCTCGTGTATCACGAACGACTGGTTCATTAGTCGTCTTAAATTGAACTGCAACCATAAAACCAATAATAGTTGTAACGATTGCAAAAATAAGCATTCTATCTTTCACAACCATCACCCTCTCTCTGATAAATAAGGATCCAAGATAATTAGGTCCTTCTTTTCAATCTTTACCTCAACTTGATCAGAAAGCAACTGATCCCTTACTCCCCCTGGCAAATGAAGTGAATCATGAAGTTTATCAGCATCGCCAATTGCCGTAATAACAAAAGGGGCAAAAGACGTATTTCCGTCAATACGAATGACAGGTCCTACACATTGTATATAGGATCGATGAGAAATTCTTTGGCCATTAATCGCAATAGCTTCCGCTTGCGTCACTAACAATTCATGAATGACTTTTTGAATATGAAATTCATGCACAATATAAAAATTAGGATTGTCACCGTCCGGGACATACTCGGCATCACTTAAAGTTACTTCTATGCCAGGTCCTTTAATTCCAACGGTACCAGTAACCATCCTAAGTTTATCAAGATCTTCTACTAAGTTAAAATAAGTCCTTTCCTGAAAAGCGATTTCTTCTTCGATCGTATTAATTTCAGCCTGAATGGCTCTCAGTTCTTCAGATAAATTTCGATTCACCGATTGCTCAAACAATACTTGATTTCTTAATTCATCTTCTTTATTCCATTGCCTATCGGTAATTACTTGGCTATTTTGACCTTCATTTGCGAACTGATACGATAAAGCGATAATAAACCCTGTTATGATCAATACAAATGAGAGGATGACGTGATTACCCTTCACTTTCAATTTCTTGTTCCTCCCCATTATCAAAATGTTCAAAATAAGGATTCATCTTCATATGAATAATACCTTTTTTTCCTGGCTCTAATTCATTAACAATTGCTGGATAATCAACCATTCTTTTAGAAAAGTGACGAATGGTAGAGCTAACTTTAAAGCCATCATTCATATAAACAGTTATTCTTAGAGGATCAGATTCTACTGGAGTATAATAAATTTCTGAAATTCGATGGATGATGCTCTCAGGTAAGTTACTTAATTCAGCAGCCAATTCTGCTAATTCGTTGTTGGTCTTCCAACCCATTAACAAAGGAGCATCTGAAGGAAAGTAATTTATAGGTACTTCTTGTAAGATTTCACCAGTTTCTAAAATAGGGAAATTTTTACTATCAACAGCTAAATAAGCGACCCTTGAAAACTCATTTACATTAATCTGAACTGTATGTGGAAATTTCCGTTTTACACTTACATCACTAATCTCGTTAAATGCACTAATTTCATTCTCAATTTTATTACTATTTATTCCCCAAAAGCTTGTCCCTTCACTCAAGCCACTTACGTTGAGTATTTCATCATCAGATATATAGTGATTACCAGTGATATCAATCACTTGTACATTACTTAAAGGAGATTGAAAATAAATAACGGCCAGCAATAATATGAAAAAAAATGACAAATAAAAAATTAATCGTCGGTTTGCTCTTTGCTTTCTTTCATTTTTAAGCTTTGGAATTCGATCTTCAAGGGTTATCACCTTTTTCTGATCCATAACAACTTTCCTCCAATGTATGTTATGTCAAAATGGCGTACAGGAACCATAATATTACAACGTCAATTTATTATTATACTAGCTTCCTTTTTTTCTGTACAAGGAAATATTATATTTAAACTTAGTTTTTTAAAAATAGAGTGAATTTCATAATTACTTTAAATAGCCACATCACGGCTATATCTAGTTGAGAAAGGTTCAACTCAACTAGATATAGCATCTTAGTGGCGCTAAATCAGTAGTATGAAATTCATAAAATTATCAATGAAAAAGCTTATTTCTCTTTATTTAGGCTCATAATAAAATCTTGAAAACGGCATATAAAATATGCCGTTTTTTAGTACAAAGAAAAGCGTTTAAATTGAATAGCTTCGATATTGAAAAAATCAGACCATTTTGCTTTTGATTGTTTATTATTTTAATGAAAATCACTCATGTAAATGTATTATAAAACCCATTTTTTAAATATGGTTGTTGTCACCAATTAATTCAACTTCTGTTTCCATTTCTACATGAAATTTATTAAAAACTTCAACTTTAATATAGTCAATTAATTCTAGGACGTTTTGCGCAGTAGCCCCACCTATATTAACAATAAAATTTGCGTGCATTGTAGAAACTTGCGCACCACCAACTGTATATCCCTTTAACCCCGCTTCCTCTATTAGCTTTCCAGCATGGTGAGGTAACGGATTACGAAAGACGCTTCCGCAACAAGGATAGTCCCACGGTTGTGTTCTTTTTCGATATTCTTTATTTTTTTGAATTTCAGCCACAATTTCTTCACGATCTCCATTTCGCAACTGAAAAACTGCCTCAAGACAAATCCCATGATCTTTTTGCAGACGAGAGGTCCGATATGAAAAATCCATATCCTCATTATTATACCAAACTACTTTACCGTCCGGATATACAACCTTTGCCTTCTTTAAAATATTCGCGATGTCCGATCTATGAGCTCCCGCATTCATAAACACCGCACCACCTACAGAGCCTGGAATCCCTCCTGCAAACTCTAAACCAGATAAGCCCTTTTTACTCATCATTGTTGCAAGTTTTATTAATGAAAATCCTGCCCCAACACGGACTTCTTCACCCGTTACTTCTAAATGATCTATGCAATCACTTATTTTAATGACTACACCACGAATTCCTTTATCTGATATTAATAAATTAGAACCACGTCCAATAATAAATAAAGGAACCTTATACTTTTTTGTAAGCGACAATGTCGTAATCAAACTAGTTTTATCTTTTGGAATAACTAAAACTTCCGTTGGACCGCCAATTTTCCAAGTTGTGTGATTCGCCAACGGTTCATTTTCTTTAAGTTGGCCTACATTTGCTTGTTTTAGTTCCTTTATAAGTCGATCCATAATAATCCTCCCAAATAATTATTTCCTCGTAACTTCTTATGCGCTTCGGTCATCCAACAGCTTTTGCATCAACTCAAATATTTCTTTGGCAGCTTCTGGTTTACCTAGCTTTAAAGCTGCAGTATGCATTTCGTTCCACTTTTTATCATCGTACATAATATCATCAATTTCCTTCAATAATACGCTGCCAGACATTTCTTTCTCAAGCTTTATCGTTGCTGCGTTGTTTTCACTTAATGCTCGTGCATTTTTTTCTTGATGATTATTGGTCACATAAGGGCTAGGAATTAATATACTTGGCAATCCAATCGCTGTCACTTCAGCTAAAGTTGTAGCACCAGCACGAGCAACAATTAACTGTACATTTTTCAACACCTCTGGCATGTTATGAATGAATGGTTGTATTTTAACATTCTCAGGGTTACCTTGTTTTTTTACCTCTGCCATTACATTTTCATAATGAACATCACCAGTTACATATAAAAATTGATAGGTCCTCGTTCCTGCCTCATTCAACACTTCTAAAAAAGCATCATTAATTGGCCTTGCTCCTCGACTACCGCCAACAATAAGGACAGTTTTTTTTTTTTTATTTAAACCGATATCACTCAGACGATCTTTTTCTTTTACAAGCGCAGCCTCTGTAGCTCTCGGGTTCCCTGTATAAACAACTTTATTTGCAGGAAAAAATACGCTTGACTCCTCAAAAGAAATCGCTACTTTGCTCACATAACGACTTAAAAATTTATTCGTTAGTCCAGGAACACTATTTTGCTCGTGTATAATCGTTGGTATATTTAGCTTTGCCGCGGCATAAACAACCGGCCCACAAACGTAGCCCCCAGTGCCGATCACAACATCTGGTTTAAATTCTTTAATCATTTTTTTTGATGAAGATACACCATTTAAAAAGCGCATCACCGTTTTCAAGTTGTCTAGCGATAGTTTTCTCTTAAAACCAGTAATATGAATGGTTTTAAATGGAATTCCTTCTCGTGTTACTAAACTACTTTCTAACCCTTCTTCAGTACCAATATATAAAAATTCAGCTTTTGGCTCTATTTTTTTTATTTCATTTATTAGCGCTAATGCAGGATAAATGTGTCCCCCCGTACCACCGCCACTAACAATTATTCTCATTATTACTTTACACCTCCGGTAAAAAAGGAAATCTTTCCATCTCTTCATTATATCTTAAATAGCAATTAAATATCACTATAAAACTGAAAAAAGCCCATTAATTTTAGGGCTCTTTTAGGGGGGGAGTTTTGAGTTTTGAGTTTTGAGTTTTGAGTCTTGAGTTTTGAGTCTTGAGTTAATGAAAGCTTATCCTTCGAAGCTTCGCCCACATAACTCAAAACTCTTCACTCTCCACTCTTCACTCTCCACTCAAAACTTAATAACGTGCATAGCGACTTATATTCAACAAAACACCAACCGCAACGAGCATTAATGTTAATGATGAACCTCCGTAACTTAAAAACGGTAAGGTAATC